>JBNMKP010000128.1:0-5064 GCA_050874405.1 bacterium | reverse complement strand
TATGTATTCTCATTTTTTGTTCAATTCAAAAATGAAAATATAAAAATAAAGGAGCTGAACTCCATAAGTAATAAAATTTACTTATTCGTTACAGCCCCCTTATGCTTATTTATTTACCGCTTCTTTTAATGCTTTTGCAACTTTACATTTAACGGATTTACTAGCTTCAATTTGAATCTTTTCTTTTGTCAAAGGATTGAAACCTTCTCTTGCTTTTCTTTCTGTGATTTCAAATTTACCAAATCCAGCCAAATCAACGGTTTTTCCTTCTTCTAAAGCATTAAAAATCTGTGTCAATGTAGAATCTACAACAGATGCTACATCTTTTTTAGTCAATTCAGAATCATTAGCGATATTGGCAATAATATCTTTTTTTGTTAATTTTTCCATTTTTTTATGTCTCCTTTGTGTTAACTACTGTAAGTTTACACCATTTTCTACCATTATGAAAGCCATTACATGAATTGCTTGCTGAAAATCGTTATTTTTGATTAACTCTTCTATCTTTGCAGGCGTATATGTACATACATTTAAAAATTCTGTGTCATCTAAATGTAAATCACTGACTTTTTCACACATATCCGCAAAATAAATATGCGCATAATTATCGGCAATTGTTGCATTACTTGGAATGGTCAATACATGTTTCCAATGTGTTGATGCATAACCTGTTTCTTCTTCAAGTTCACGTTTCGCAGCAAAATCAGGATTTTCACCTTTTTCAAGCTTGCCCGCAGGAAGTTCAATATTCACATGTTTTAACGGATATCTGTATTGTTTCACAAGTAGGATTGTTTCATCATCTTTCATTGCGGCAATAACAACACCTCCGGAATGCAAAACAACCTCTCTAAATGATTTGTGACCGTCAGAAACTTCTACATCATCTCGAATAACAGTCATAACTTTTCCGTCATATACAACTTTTGAGTCCAGCGTTTTTTCTTCAAAATTCATACTTTTATAATAGCATAAAATGCGATAACTTGAAATCTTTCTTTGTGATATACTAATAATTGAAGATAAATCGAGTAAGGAGAAGTATGAAAGAAAGTTATTTTCCGCAAGAAATAGAAAAGAAATGGCAAAAAATTTGGGACGACTCAAAAGCATTCAAAACTCCTGATGTTTCTGACAAACCTAAATACTATGCCCTATCAATGTTCCCATATCCATCTGGAAAACTTCACATGGGACACGTTAGAAATTACACAATAACAGATGTTATTGCAAGATTTAAAAAAGCAAACGGATTTAATGTTTTACACCCAATCGGTTGGGATAGCTTTGGTCTTCCAGCAGAAAATGCTGCAATGAAACACCACGTTGACCCAGAAACTTGGACTGATGAAAACATTGCATATATGAAAAAGCAATTAAAAATGCTAGGTCTATCTTATGATTGGGATAGAGAAGTTGCAACCTGCAAGCCTGAATATTACAAATGGACTCAATGGTTGTTCTTACAATTATACAAAAAAGGACTTGTTTACAAAAAAGAAGCTGCCGTAAACTGGTGTAATGAGTGCGGAACAGTTCTTGCAAACGAACAAGTAATCGACGGCAAATGTTGGAGATGTGACAGCACAGTTGAGAAAAAATATTTATCTCAATGGTTTATCAAAATCACAGATTATGCAGATGTATTGTTAGAAGATTTAGATAAACTTACCGGTTGGGGAGATAATGTTAAAACAATGCAAGCAAACTGGATTGGAAAATCTAAGGGTGCAATTTTCAAATTCCCTGTAATTGATGCTCCAAACGGTGAAACAATTGAAGTTCCTGTTTATACAACAAGACCTGATACAGTATTTGGTATTACATATCTTGTTGTAGCTCCGGAATACAAAGACATTGAAAAACTTACAACTCCGGAAAATCAAAAAGCAGTTGAAGAATACCGTGCAAATGCTCGTAAAATGTCTGAAATCGAAAGACTTTCAACAGAAAGAGTTAAAACAGGTGTTCCTCTAGGTACACACTGCAGAAACCCATTCAACGGAGAAATTTTCCCATTATGGACAGCCGATTATGCCCTTGTTGAATACGGAACAGGTGCTGTAATGGCAGTTCCAACTCACGATACAAGAGATTTTGCTTTTGCTAAAAAATATAAATTACCAATGAAAGTTGTAATCGCACCGGAAGATAATACAAATCTTGATGTAGATACAATGACAGATGCTTACACAGAAGCAGGTGTTTTGGTAAATTCCGGAGAATTTAACGGAATTAAAAATAACAAAGCGAAAAAAGCTATTACTCAATGGGCTGTAGATAAAGGTTTTGGGGAATTCAAAACTCAATACAGACTTCGTGATTGGTTAATTTCTCGTCAAAGATACTGGGGCGCTCCAATCCCTGTTGTATATTGTGACAAATGTGGAATTCAACCTGTACCGGAAGATAAATTGCCGGTATTATTACCAAAAGATGTTGATTTCTCTGTTGTAGGTAAATCCCCAATTACAACTTCAAAAACATTCAAAGATACAGTTTGTCCTGTTTGTGGCGGACACGCAGTTCGTGAAACAGATACAATGGATACATTTGTATGTTCAAGTTGGTATTATTTGAGATATTCTGATGCTAGAAATGATAAAGAATGTTTCAACAAAAATAAAGTAAACCATTGGTTACCTGTTGACCAATACGTTGGTGGTATTGAACACGCAATTCTACACTTGTTATATTCAAGATTTTTCACAAAAGCATTGCGTGATTGCGGATTGTTAGATTTTGATGAACCGTTTAAAAACTTGCTAACTCAAGGTATGGTTCTTAAAGACGGTTCTAAAATGTCAAAATCTAAAGGCAACACAGTTGACCCTGATGAAATATTTGAAAACTACGGAGCAGATACCGCAAGATTATTCATTCTTTCTGATTCACCACCAGCTAGAGATTTTGACTGGTCAGATGCAGGTGTTGAAGGTTGTTACAAATTCTTGAACAGAGTTTGGAGATTAGTTTCAACCAATCAAGACAATATCACACTTGATTACAAATTGAACTTCCCACTAGAAAAATCAAATGATGATTTAGTAAGAAATGTTCATATTGCAATCAAAGGAATTACGAATGATATTTCAAACGATTTCCAATTCAACACTGTAATCTCTAAATACAGAGAATTGACTAACGCAATCTATGATTGGCAAGCTAAGAAATCAAACTTAACAGATGAAGACAAACAAGTTTTGAGTTTTGCGATTATTTCACTTATCAAACTTATGTCACCTGTTGCAGTTCACTTGACAGAAGAAGCTTGGCACGATTTAGGCGGTAAAACTTCAATTCACGATGAACCTTGGTGCGAATGGGACGAAAATCTTGCCAAAGCAAGCTCAATCACTTTGGTTGTTCAAGTTAACGGAAAAGTTAAAGATAAAATCGAAGTTGACGAAAGCTTAGACCAAGAAGAAATGAAACAAGTTGCATTAAATAGTGAAAAAATTAAATCACTAACTGACGGAAAAACTGTTGTTAAAGTGATTGTTGTTCCTAAAAAACTTGTTAACATCGTTGTTAAATAGAAATTGAACAATATAGATAAAAGAGGCGGGAAAATTAAATAATTTTTCCGCCCTTTTCTTTGTATTTAAATTTTTATTACTCCCTCCATTGGAAATATACAACACATCTAGGCATAGATTTAGAACAAGTGTTAGAAGAGGTAATATTATATCCTTTATATTGGATAGTTGCAGAGCTAAAACCAGTGGCTGCTTCAGGTATAGAATCTTGAGTATTTAAAACTTTTCTGTTACTACTACAGCCCCAAAAAGAATAAGTTTTACTATAATTTCCCATATTAGAAGATGACCAAACGGCAGTTACATTACCCTTTACTTGAGATAAATCAACAGTAGTAGAACTGGCACTACTACTACAATTTACTGAAATTTGAGGGGTATTATATCCTGCTATATAAGAATTAAATTCGACCGTTAGCATTTGGGTCGGGTGGCATGTTGAATTACTATCAAAATATGAATACTTACAACATGGATCTGATTGCCCTTTAGTAATCCCACGTTCTTTACAACAAGCTAAAGAAGTATCACTTGCAGAACATGTCGTAGGGGTAGGAGTCGGTGTTGGATCCGGAGTTGGGGTCGGTGTAGGGTCTGGATCTTCACCTGTACCATTTTCCTTTATCGGTGTTTGATTAATTGCAATAACATTTGCTTTTGTGTTATCAAACCCCTCAATAGACTTAAAAGTATGGTCATAAGTTCTTAAATCTCGACCCAAAACATTAGGTCCTTTTGGGCCGTTCACATCTAATAATATGTGAGTTGTATTTCCCTCTGGGTTTATACATACACTTGCGCCGTTTTTGAGAATTGCACAACCACCACTATATGATGGGGCGTAATCTTTCTTTTCATTACCTGTATATTGATAATATTTTTTAGCAAAACAATCTCCACCGGTTGCACCACAGTATTTCGAAACTCTCAAATATTTCTTCATATAAGTTTCAACATTAGATGATAATGATGTACCAGAATTAGATGTTTGGTTTTCGACAGCAGCCAAAGAATCTATTGAATCTTGTAGAGAATGAACTTGTCGCAAATAGCTGCTATCAAGAGCTTTATTTTGATATTTTGTCACAATTGCAGGTAAAAACCATTGCGGCAATAATTCCGACAATCAAAACTGCAAGCAAAACTTCTGTCAATGTAAAGGCAGCTTTCTTTTTAAGAGGAAATAGGGTATTAAGGGAATAAGGCAATAAGTTCTTTTCATTTTTAGCCCTCTCTCTTTGTGATACAAAGCGAACCACTGAGCTGTGGCGAAGTGTGTGAGTCTGTATGCATTTGCTGAGGGCAGAATTTGTTCGTGAACTAGAGTGAACGTTACAAATTCGGGTGAGGGTTTCAAGGTGACATTTGCCCCCTCTCCCTAACCCACCTCTCACAAAACAATTCACTGAATTGTTTTGCTCGGCAGAGTCACTCGGGGCGAGGGAACAAATCTCTCTGTCATTGTGAGGAACATTTATTCCAAAGTGTGAAATTTTCTCTACGAAGTGACGTAACAATCCACAAC
>JBNMKP010000127.1:0-5072 GCA_050874405.1 bacterium | reverse complement strand
TGCAATTCCTGTTCCTTTTATTGCACGAACTCCTGTTACTACTGATGAAATTCTTCCAATGTTTAAAGTCATTTTCTAACCTCCACTAAAAAAAATTGTAACTCGAAAACACCTTGAAGGCTACTTCTAGTCAAGTTTTTATTCACTTTACTTAATAATTAGGCATGTTCTTTTATTTTGTAATATAATTATGTTTGATAGACTAGGGAAATAGAGGGTATTTTATATGACATTGAGATACGATTGCGGCGAAGTTATTACAGCAATGGTTACACCTATGGATAAAACAGGTGCAATTGATTATGATAAGGTTGAAGCTTTAACTAAACATTTGATTTCAACCGGTAGTGATACTTTGCTTGTTGCAGGAACTTCTGGAGAATCTCCAACATTGACTAACGAAGAAGAAATTGAACTTGTTAGCACTGTTAAAAGAGCAGCTGCTAATAAAGCAAAAATTATTCTAGGTGCAGGTTCAAATTCAACAGAATCAGCTATTGAGTATTCAAAATTTGCGCAAAAAGAAGAAGTTGATGCTATTTTGTCTGTTGTTCCATACTACAACAAGCCAAATCAAAGAGGAATTATTGAACATTTTTCTGCTATTGCAAAATCAACTACTTTGCCAATTATTTTATACAATATTCCATCAAGAACCGGTGTTATGATGGAGCCAAAAACAGTTGCTTATTTGGCTTCAACTTTTGACAATATTGTTGGTGTAAAACAAAGTTGCCCTGATATGGACAAGGTTACTGAGATGAGAATTCTTTGTCCTGAAGATTTTTCAATTTATTCTGGCGATGATAGTCTAACTCTTCCTATGTTGTCTTTAGGGGTAAGAGGTGTAATTTCAGTTGCTTCTCATTTGTTCGGCTCTGAAATTAAATCAATGATTAGAAACTTTAAAACAGGCGAAGTTGTTGCAGCAAGAAATATGCACAAAAAACTTTATCCTGCATTTAGAGCATTATTTATGGCTCCAAATCCAACTCCTGTAAAAGCTGCTTTAGCTTATAAAGGAATTATTGAAGAATATGTTAGAAAACCATTAGTTACTTTGACAGAAGATGAAAAAATCGAATTGTTCAGAGTAATTGATAGTGTTAAAAAAGAATTAAGCGAGGAGGGCTAGTTCTTTTCGTTTAGTTTGATGTTATAAATAATAACAACAATGTAAATAACTAGTAGTACACATATAAGAGGGTAAAAAATTGAAAAACAAGATTATTATGTTTTGGGTTATCGTAGCAATTGTGATTGCTTCAATTATCACAATCTACAAAAAACCTACAAAACTAGGGCTTGACCTTGTCGGTGGTTCAAGAATTATGCTTGAAGCAAAAACTACTGATTCAGTAACAAAAATTACTCCGGAAGTAATGAGTCGTTTGCAATATGCAATCGAAAGCCGTGTAAATAAACTCGGTGTTTCTGAAACAAGTGTTGCTCAAGTTGGTGACAAAAGACTTTTAGTTGAGATTCCTAACGTAACAGATTTAAAAGAAGCTGAAGCTTTCTTGGGTAAAACAGCTCAATTAGAGTTCAAACAACCTGTATTTGATGCAAATCATCAACCAAAAAGAGATGCCCAAGGTCAATTGATGTGGGAATCTACAGGATTGACAGGTGAAGATTTGAAATCTGCATCAATTGGTTCTGACCAAACAGGTCAATGGACTGTTTCTTTGGAATTTAACGGAAATGGTGCGACTAAGTTTGCTGAATTAACTCAAAAGTTAGTTGGTCAACAAATGGCTATTTTCTTTGATAATGAAGAAATTTCTGCTCCGGTTATTAGAGAAGCAATTTTCGGTGGAAGAGCTGAAATCTCTGGTGGTAGCAGCGGATTTAAATATGAAGAAGCTGAAAAAATGGTTAACTTGTTGAATGCCGGTGCATTGCCTGTTCCATCAGATATTATTCAAGAAAATACTGTAGGACCTACTTTGGGTGCTGATAGTATTGAAAAATCTAAATTTGCCGGTTTAATCGGTATTGGATTTGTAATGTTCTTTATGGTATTTGCATACAGATTACCTGGTGTAATTGCTGACGTTGCATTGATTGTTTATGGCTTAATCTTGTTTGCATTATTCAAAGCAATTCCTGTAACTCTTACATTGGCAGGTATTGCAGGTTTCATATTATCAGTAGGTATGGCAGTAGATGCTAATATTCTTATTTTCGAAAGAACAAAAGAAGAGTTGAAGGCTGGTAGAAATTTATTCACCGCAATTAATTCCGGTTTTGACAGAGCATTTACAAGTATCTTTGATTCAAATATGACAACAATTTTAACTTGTGTTATCTTGTACTTCTTAGGTACAAGTGTTGTTAAAGGTTTTGCTTTAACACTTGCAATTGGTGTACTTGTTTCAATGTTTACAGCAATTACAGTTACTAAAAACTTCATGCACTTAATCTTTGGTACAGGAGAATTGAAATATCCTGCGTTATTCGGACTTTCTAAAAACGAAATCGGTCAAGGTTATGAAGTTACGGAAACTAAACGTGAAAAAGCTCGTTTTGGTATTTTAGACTAAGAAATTATGAGGTAATTATAAAATGTTTAATTTTGGAAAAAACGCAGTACACGTTGTAAAATATAGGGTTGTATGGATGTGCTTGTCAGCTCTTCTATTAATCCCTGGAATTATTGCAATGGTGTATTCTATGGTTACATATCCTACACATACTCCGGTAAAAGTGGGTATTGATTATACAGGTGGTACTATTTTGCAATATGGAACACCTGAAGCAACTTCTAGTAATGAACTTGCAAAAACTAGAAGTGATTTAGATAAAATTGATGTTAAAAATCCGTATATTCAAGTTTTGAATGTTACACCTACAGCTGAAAATAATAATATCAAATCTATTATTTCTATCAGAACAAGCTTTATTGATGAGGGTTCTGATATGGCTGCAAAAATTACATCAGTTATGAAAAAAGAATACAAAAATGCTGAACTTATTCAAGTTTCATCAGTTGGTCCAACATTGGGTAAAGAATTATTTAAGATGTCAATTTTAGCTTTGGCATTAGCTATTATTGGTATGATTATGTATATTTCATTCCGATTCAAATTTGAATACGCTATTGCAGCCATCTTAGGTTTGGTTCATGACTGCTTGTTTGTAGTTGGTATATTTTCAATCTTGGGGCTGTTCTGTGATGTTCAGGTTGATGGTTTGTTCTTGACAGCGATTTTGACATTGATTGGTTTCTCAATCAACGATACTATCGTAACATTTGATAGAATTAGAGAAAACTTGAGATACTATGGTAAGAAAATGACTTATGGCGAGATTGTTGATGCTTCTGTTAACCAAACATTAGCAAGAAGTGTTAATACTTCATTGACAGCATTTATCACACTTGCTGCATTGTATTTCTTCGGTGGTGTAACTACTAAAGATTTTGTTTTGGCAATGATGATAGGTGTTGTTGTTGGAACTTATTCAAGTATTTTCTTCTGTTCAATGCTTGTTGATTTCTGGGAAGAAAAGAAAGGGCAACCAAAACACATGGCAGTTGAGGGTTAATTTCCTTAGTTGTTATAAATATTTAAAAGGCGGTTTGATTTATAATCAAACCGCCTTTTCTAATATAAAATTAATTAAAACAAATTTAGAATTTTTTTAATTTTGCATAAGATGCGTCCATTGCTTTTTTACCTTTAGCGCCAAAATCAACGGTGTACATTATGCTATCTCCGATATTCATAACATCTGTAACGTGTCCTATGCCCATTTGTCCGTGGAAAACTCTTTGACCAACCTCAAAAACTTCATCTAGTATTGGAGTTGCATTTTGTTGAGCTTTTTTCTCTTCTGCAAGTTTTCGTTCATTTTGTCGTTGAGCAGACATTTGTCTAAGTGCGTTAATGGCATTTGTTCCTGCAGCTCTTCTTGCTTCTTCCTCTCTTTTTTTGTTGATTGCAGATTTTACAATCATTGCTCTTCGAGGAGTTCTGGTTGGTTGAGAGTAAGACGGTTTTGAATAGCTTGAAGAACTTGAACTATAATTACTTGATGATGTTGTAGAATGAGTTCTTCCTCCACTTGCAAGCCCCTTTCTTTGAGGAGCTACAAAGTTAGCTCCAAAACCTGTTGATGGTTTTACATATCCATAACTGTCAGATGTTGCAGTTCTTTCTTTTGCTTTAGAAACGGCACTTCTGAATGTAGAAGATGAACTTCTATCAAAATCATCTGATTCCATCGATTCAATCAAGTTTTGTGGAATTTCTTCAATAAATCTTGATGGATTGTAGTATTTATATTCGCCCCAAGTTTGGCGACGTTTTGCAGAAACAAGGTATAATTTTTCTTCAGCCCTTGTAATTCCTACATACATCAAACGTCTTTCTTCTTCAACTTCTGACGGAACTTGAAGAGTTCTTTGGCTTGGGAAAATACCCTCGTCCATACCAGCAATAAATACTACCGGAAATTCCAAACCTTTAGCGGCATGGAGTGTCATCATTGTAATATTATTTGTTTCTTCTTCCATTGAATCAAGGTCTGATACAAGTGCAACTTGTTGCAAAAATTCTCCTAAGATGTTATCTTCCTCTTCCGGAACAAATTCTTCTGCAACGTTTACAAGTTCTTGCAAGTTGTTTATATCGTCTTGATATTCTGGGTCATTAACTGCTTTTGCTTGTAATTCAGCTAAATATCCTGATTTTTCAATAACAAGTGTTACGAATTCTTTCAAGGTATAAGAATCTTTAGCTTGTTGGAATTTATAAATGAGATTTGCAAAATCTTTTAGTTTTGATTGCGTTTTTGCATTTAGTTCTGATTGTTCACAAATTTTGATTGCTTCGTAAAGGCTTATATCTCGTTCGTTTGCAAATTTTGTAAGATTTTGCATTGTAGTATCGCCAATTCCACGTTTCGGAATGTTAATTACACGGCGCAAACTTTGTGAATCATCTGTGTTATTAATTAATTTCAAATAACACAAAACGGTTTTAACTTCGGCTCTATCGTAGAACTTTGTACCGCCATAAATTCTATATGGAAGACCTGTTGCCATACAAGCTTCTTCTAGCGCACGG
>JBNMKP010000126.1:0-5085 GCA_050874405.1 bacterium | reverse complement strand
ATTGTACAGTAAATATTCCAAAAAAGTAAACAATAAAACAAAAAGAGGCATATAGCCTCTTTAAAGTGGAGTTTAATATATACGCTAAAATTAGGAACCACTTACCAATTGCATTGCTTGTTGCAACAAATCTTTGTTTGAAGAAATCAATTTGTTAACAACTTCCATTTGCAATTTTGCCATTTGGTAATATGAAATATTATCTTTGAATGCGGCATTTGATAATTCTAACAAACCGGAACGAATTTCACCACAACCTAAAACAGGTTTGCCAGATTCTTCTGTTTCTAAGAACTGACCATCTTTGTATTCATAAAGACCTGCTGCATTGTGGAAATTTCTGGTTGTAATTCTATACAAAGGAACAACTTTCTTTCCGTTTTCAGCCTTACCAACTATTGTTCCATCATTTTTAATTTCGTATTCATCATATTTTCCAAGATATTTCCCGTTATTTGGGTCAATCCACATTTTAATACTTGTAGTTGGAACATCAAGTGCTCCACCTTTCAATGCAGTTTGTTGGTACAAATCAGAGCTGATTGATTTTGTACCTTGCATAATTTCGCCCTTATCATTCAAGATGTAACCTTGAACAGTGTTACCATTCTTCGCACGATAAACACCCTCTCCATCAAAAGTAAATTCACCTAATCTTGTGTAAACACTTTTACCTTCAGGAGTTTTTGTCAAGAAAAAGCCCTTACCCTCTAAAAACACGTTATCATTAGAAGTCCCTGGGGTTGATTTACCTTGGCTCATCTTTTTATCATAATCATCATTGATTGCACCGCCTAGAAAAGTTTTGAAATTAACTTGCTTTTCTTTAAACCCCGGAGTATAAACGTTTGTCATGTTATCTGCAATAACGTCCATCCAGTTTACGGTTGCATATTGAGTATTTATAGCTGTAATAAATGCATCATTCATTACTGTTCTCCTTGCTGCTGTTTATTTCTTCTTCTTTCATTTTGTTGTTTTGAACTGTTTGAATAAGATAAATCTGTATATGGCAAATCATTTTCATTGAAAGTAGCTTCAATGATTCAATATTGTTTCGCAAATATTGTTCTACTGCTTTATCCCCAGGGATAAAGTTTGCAGCAATAGCGCCATCTTTTCCAATTCTTAAAACAACTGAAACATTTTGGTCAAAATCAATTCTCAACGGTTGATTTGTTTCTTTTGCATTATTTATTGCATCAAGTAATGCTTGTGAAATTTTCACATTTTGTTGAACTTCACTAACTTCTGCGCCATTATTTATCATATTTTGAGCTTGAGTTACAGCATTTTGTGCAGATACTGTATCATTTTGAGTTAAATTGATAAAAAATTGGGCATCACTTTGAGTCATTGAAATACTATTTTTTGAATCATCTCCGAAACTAAAAATAGAACCTGAAACTTTAGAAGCTCCTGAAATACCAGATATTTGAGCGGTATTATTTATCATTTGTTGAATATCATTAGACAACATTGCATTTGCATTATTCAAGGAATTCAATGCACCCATTTTAGTCAAATCCATAACATTATTAGCATCAACATTACCTGTTAATGTTAAATTATTTGAATCTTGCTCTTTAGTTTTATTTGTATCAGATTTTGAAGCTTCTTTATCTTTTTTATCAGAAACAGCATTAACTTTATCATCAGATTTTTCAACTTTTTTATCGTCTTTTTTAGACTCTGATTTAGAAACTTTATTCATCTCGTCTTTGAAAGATGAATCTGTTGATGTTTTCTTTGCATTATCAGATGAAGAAGCCGCAGAACTTTGAGTTGCTGCAGATGTGCTACTTACTGATGTTGATGATGTTGCTTCTATACCCATATTAAATACCTTCTATTTGCTCTAATTGTTTTAAAACTTCTTTTTCTTCTTCCTCTGCTCGTTCTTGACTTTGTTTGAAGAACCTTGTTACACCGAGTTCGGAGAATTGTTTTAATTCTGCGGCTTTTTCTTCTGCTAAATAGATTTCTTTGTTCTTTTCCTTGTGTTTTTCAAGAACTTTTACAGCCTGTTCACATTTCACAAGTTTTTGAACTTCAATATCTAATTTTTTTTGAAGATCCTGCCTTACGGCTTCAAGTTGCTCTGCTTTCTTCCAAAGATGTTGTAGAAAATTGTCATAAGATTCATACATCATTGGATTTGCAACTCTCATACCTTCTTTCGTATCCAAGATATCTTGATTGTTCTTCTTGATATCTTGTTCTGCCTGATACACTGCTTGTTGAGCTTTTTGAACTTTCATTCTTTGCTCTTCTTTTTGGTTTATTCTAAAATCCAAAATTTTCTGTAGTCGGTATCTGAATGGCATTTGAATACTACTCTTTCTTGATTTATTATGGATTACATTTTAAGAGCGGTAAACATCTAAACGTGTGATATTCATTTAATGATTATTTTTTGTAAGTCAAAAAAATACCGAAAGAAAATTTAATCTTCCGGTATCTAAAATTTTATTTTGAAGTACAACTATTCTTCGGTTGATGGTTCATTTCCAACTTCAGCAGTTGATTGTTCGTGAACAGACAACGCAATACGTTTATCTGCTGGATTGAATTTCAAAATATAAGTTTGAATTTTGTCACCCACTTGAAGAATTGATTGTGATTCATTTTGATAATCAACGACTTCATTATGAGGTAATAAAGCTTCTACCCCAGGGAATACTTCAACAAAAGCACCAAAATGTTTCAATCTAGTAACTGTACCCTCAACTTTGTCACCTTCTTTGATTTTCTTTTCAGCTTCAATCCAAGGATCAGGTTCAAGATTTTTCAAACTCAAAGAAACTCTTTGTTTGTCATGATCTACCCCGATAACTTCAACGTCGATTTTGTCACCAACATTCAAGATATCTGTAGGGTGGTCAATCCATCTCCAAGAAAGTTGAGATAATGGCAACAAGCCATCAATTCCGCCCAAATCTATGAAAGCACCGAAGTCAGTAATTCTTACAACTTCGCCTTTAACAACTTGTCCTGCTTCAATTTGAGAGAAAATATTCTTTCTTGCTTCTTCTGCTGTATCTTCATAAACTTTTTTGTTAGATAAAATAAAGTTGTTTTGTTGAGCATCAAGAGTTAAGATTTTAAGTTCTAATTTAGCACCAACTTCAACATCAGTTTCTCTTGTTCTCAATTGAGAAGATGGAATAAATCCTCTTACACCTGAAACTTCAACCAAAACACCGCCTTTAACGACATTAACAACTGTTCCAAGGATTGTTTGGTCTTCAGCCTTAGCTTTTTCAAGTTCTTTCCAAGCATAAGCAAAATCAACTTTTTTCTTAGATAACAAGAATTTGCCATCTTCATCTTCTTCTCTAATGATAAGGAATTCACCCTCATCACCTTTTTTGAATTTATCTTCAATATTTTCGCCTTTATCAACAGCTTCATAAGTAGGAATAACGGCAACTGTTTTAGCTCCGATATCTACCAAAACTCCTTGGCTGTCAAATCCGCATACAATACCTTTTACCAAATCACCTTTTTGAAACTTATAATCATATTTTTCCAATAAAGCTTCAAAATCTTGATCCGATGTTTCCTTTTTTGTAACCATAACTACTCCATTGTCTAATAGACACTATAATCTTAATACTCGTTTATAGTAACAAATTTTTTGAAATATGTAAAGGTTTGTAAATTTTGCTTAATATATCAAAGGATATAAAAACAAGAAATCCTCCGTATTGCAGGAGGATTTCAAATGTTTAACATTTGTTAATTATTAAGCTTTCAATGAGTCAATCAATTCATTAATAGCATTTTCTTGAACAAGAATTTCTTCAATTCTTTCTTTTGTTTGTTTAATCAAATCCGCAGGAGCATTAGCAACGAATTTCGGATTGTTGATTCTGCCTTCTAATGATTTTCTTTCATTTTGAAGCTTTCCAAGTTTCTTTTCTTGTCTTGCAATTTCTTCATTGAAATCAATAAGATTTTCTAGAGGAATTACAATCTTAGAAGCTGAAACTACTGCACTTGCAGATTTTTTAACAGCAGGAGCTGAGTCATCAGCATAAGTAATTTTTTCAACTTTTGCCATACGTTTGATATAACTTTCAATTGCTTCAAATACAGGTTTTTCATCTTTTGTTGCACGGATTTCTATATCAAATTTTAATGACATTGGAATATTGAAACTTTGTCTTACGTTACGTAAAGATTTGATTGTTTCAAATACCAATTCCATTTCTTTAGCTTCTGTAGGGAATGACAATTTATCTTCATATACAGGATATGGAGCAAGCATAATTGCCTTGATATCTGTTTCTTTAGGAATTAACTGCCATACTCTTTCTGTGATATGAGGCATGATTGGGTGAAGAAGTCTTAAAGACATATCAAGAACATATCTCAAAACTCTTTGAGTATTAAGTTTTAATGATTCGTCTTGGAGTTGAACTTTAGCAATTTCTACATACCAATCACAATATGAATTCCAGAAGAAATCATACAAAATGTGAGCAGTTTCACCAATTCTGTAGTTTTCAATATTTTCGTTAACATCTTTTGCTACAGAATTTAATTTATCCAAAATCCACTTATCTGCAATAGTTAGTTTTGAATAATCAATATCTTTGTTATCAACACCATCAAGGTTCATTAATACAAATCTTGAAGCATTCCAAATTTTATTTGCAAAGTTTCTACCATATTCAAAACGTTCATCACTAATTTTGATATCTTGACCGCCGTAAGTACAAAGAGAAGTCATTGTAAATCTCAATGCATCACAGCCATATTTATCAATAATTACAACAGGGTCAATAGTATTACCTTTAGATTTTGACATCTTTTGACCTTTTTCATCACGAATCAAACCGTGAATATAAACTGTTGAGAATGGAGCTTTTCCTGTAAATTCAAGACCCATAGTAATCATTCTTGCAACCCAGAAGAAAATAATATCAAAACCAGTAACAAGCACTGATGTTGGATAGAATTTTTTATAATCATCTGTTTCACTGCTTGGGAATCCCATAGTTGAGAATGGCCACAAACCAGAAGAGAACCAAGTATCTAAGCAATCCGGATCCTGAGTATATTTTGACGGATCTGGAT
>JBNMKP010000125.1:0-5120 GCA_050874405.1 bacterium | reverse complement strand
CAATGGGAGTAAATATTGATAAAAACGAATATTACGAAATTATTTTATCAAATTCTGCACACCATGAACAAATGAATAATAAAAAGTTTTAATAATTAAAAAGCTCCGAAAATAAATCCGGAGCTTTCATTATTTTTGAATATCAATTCCGATAAACTTACGAAATCTTGTGGATTTTCATGAAGTTTGTAGATTGACCTGACATCAAGTGAGGTACTGAACCAGTGATGATTACACAATCGCCAACTTCCATTTCAAGTTCTTTTTTAAGGAATTCATTCAATTCGATAAGAGAACTTTTATCAATTTCGATGTTTTTATCATCAACTTTGATAGAAGAAACACTGTTAAACAATTGCATGAATCTACCAACTTGAGCATCTTCACAGAATGAATAAATCGGAACAGATGGTCTGCATTCTGAAATCAATGCAGTTGTATAACCTGTTGCAGTCAAAGCGATAACACCTTTAGCTTTTGGTAAGTTTTTCAAAGTATCTGCAACTGAAACAGCAATTGACATAGGAATTGCATTTTCTTCTGTTCTAATAGTTTTAGGAAATTCATTTTTTCTCATGAATTGGCTATTATTAATATCTTCAGCAATTTTCTTCATAATGCTTACTGCTTCAACAGGGTATTTACCTGCAGCAGTTTCACCAGATAACATAACTGCATCAGCACCATCAATAATTGCATTTGCTACGTCAGAAGCTTCTGCTCTTGTTGGCATTGGATTTTCAATCATGCTTTCCAACATTTGAGTTGCAACAATAACAGGTTTTCTAACTGCATTTGTTTTTCTGATAATTGTTTTTTGAACGATAGGCAATTGTTCGATTGGAGTTTCAATACCCAAATCTCCTCTTGCAACCATGATACCGTCTGAATATTCAATAATATCATCAATATTTTCAAGAGCTTGAGGTTTTTCAATCTTAGAAATAATTCTTAAACGAGAATTATTTTTATCCAAAATACCTCTTAACAATTGTAAATCTTCTTTACATCTTACGAATGATAAACCAAGATAATCAATATCGTTATGCATAGCAAATTCAACGAATTGTTTATCTCTTTCAGTCAAGATATTAAGACTTGCAGTTCCACCAGGTAAGTTCAAACCTTTACGAGGTTTAATAACACCTGAAGTTAAAACTTTTGCAAAAACAATATTGTTTTCTGATTTTTCAACTGTAAGTTGGATTTTACCGTCATCGATAAGAATTTTATCACCAGGTTTAACGTCATCAGCGATACCTTCATAATCAACAGGGATAACATCGCCTTCGTATTTGTCTTGGTGTCTGAATTTAAGAACTTCGCCTGCTTTAATTTCGATAGGTTCATCAAATTTTCCAACTCTGATTTTTGGACCTTGTAAGTCTAACAAAACAGGAATAACTGTGTGTTCTTCTTTTTCGATTTTACGAATAAAATCTAAAGTTTGTTTGTGTGTTTCCATGTCACCATGCGAAGAATTTAATCTGAACATGGTTACACCGGCTCTGTATAATTTACGAATCATATCCTCTGAATTAGAGGCAGGGCCTAATGTTGACACGATTTTTGTAGCTGCTACATTTCTCATTTTTTCCTCCTGATATATTTATTTGGGGTAGCTATTTACATTTTTCTAACATTATCATATAATAAACATGATAATAATGAAATTTGGTTTACATTTTTAAGAAAAGGAAGTGAAAATGAAAAGATTATTAGCGGGTTTATTGGTTTGTGGTATGCTAGCTATCAACACTGTTCCAGCTCTTGCTTACAACGGTATTGATGATGTAGAAAAAGCATATTGGGCACAACCAGAAATTGAAAGTGTTGTTACTGATTCAGTTATGTCATTGACTAATGGTAACTTCTACCCAGAAAACAGAATTTCAAGAGTTGAATTTGTTAAAGCTTTATTGAAAGTTTTAGGAAATGAAAACTTAGAAGTAAAATCAAAAGTTAAATTCTCAGATGTTGCAAAATCTAGCGATGATTATGCTCCAATTGCAAGATCTCAACAATTAGGTTTAGTTTACGGATATCCTAACGGAACATTCAAACCTCAAGGTTCTATCTTGAGAGATGAAGCTCAATCTGTAATCAGCCACATCACTATTGAAGGTAATGTTGATGAAAACAACATTTTATCTAAATATTCTGATTCAGCTGCTGTTCCAGCATGGGCTAAACACGTTTATGCTAAAACATTATCTTATGGCATCTACGTAAATCACCCAGATGAAAATCAATTAAGACCAACAGATGAATTAACAAGAGCTGAAGCTGCTGTATTGTTATACAGATTAAGACAAAGATTAGATCTTGTTAAAGATCAATACAAAAACGTAACTGAAACAACTTTAGGAACTGAACACTTAACAATGGTTAAAAAAGCTCCTAGCCACGAAGTTACAGTTACTAACTTAAGAAACGTTGTTAAAGAAGGTAACGTTTTAGTTGTTGCTTTCAACGAACAATTCAAATCTAAATTACATGCTTCTGGTGACGGTGTTACATTCACTAACCCTGAAGATATCAAAACTGATGAAGGTACTTTGTTAATCCCTGCAGGATCTACTTTCTACGGTAACGTACTAGATATTAAAGATCCTCAATGGTTCAACAAAAACGCTAGAGTATATGTTCAAATGAACAAAATAGTTACTCCAGACGGACAAACTATTAACTTGAATGCTAAACCATTCTACAAAGACTATGCTCTTAAAGAAGGTCCTTGGATGACAGCTGGTAAAGTTGCATTATACACAGTTGGTGGTACTGCAGTAGGTACTGGTGCTGGTGTTGGTTTCTCATTCATTCCTAGCCCAGACAAAGTTGGTACTGGTATCGCTATCGGTACTCCAGTTGGTGCTGGTGTTGGTTTAGTTACTGGTTTAGTTACTCCAGGTTTGAACTACAGTGCTAAAAGCGGTGAAGAAATCAAAGTTATCTTGTTAGAAGATGCTAGCATCGCTAAAACAAAATCAAACTTATAATTTTTAAATTATAAAAACAAGAAAGACGGTGTAAATCTTACATCGTCTTTTTTGTTGCAAAAATAGCCTAAAATAATTAGGATTTTTATTGAATATTACTACTCCATTTAGTTATAGGAAAACTATTTTAAAACTTATAAAATAAAAATGTCACCAAATAGTTTACCTAAAAAGATAGGAGATAGTATGAAAAATTTAGTAGCAACATTTACCTTGTTGGCATTTTTAGCAATTCCTGCGCAAAGTGTATTTGCATGGTCTTATGAAGGACCAAACAGTTTAAACCCTTTCACTGGTTTTAGACAATGCAACAAATGTGTTAAAGTAGAAAAATGTAAAAAACAAAAACTTACAAAATGCGAAAAATTACATGGTATGAAAATCAAAAAAGGAGAACCATGCGGTTGTGCTGCCCCAATCCAACCACAACCAAGATGTAATAGATGTGAAAGGGCATTTTAACCTCACAAATTGAAAGGGCGGACTTGTTTTACAAGTCCACCCTTTTTATAAAATAATTTATTAATAAACAATATTTTTTAATGCACAGAAAATTTTATCTGTAATTTCCTGAATATATTCTTGGCTAACCATACCATTTATAACTGCATCAGAAATTTGATAAGCAGGACGAATATATTTTTGAGCGGTTTTATTAACATCTGCAAATTGCAAATCCGCTGCGGTACCTGTTTTGCCACGTTCTGCTGCACGTTTATACCATCTATCTTTAATAACTTCAAGAGGTGTAAACACGTAGACCTTAACGTCCATAATATCTCTTACACCCTCATTTAGAACATATAAGCCTTCTGTCAAAATAACTTTTGCAGGAGTTTTTTCGTCACCATTTGGGTCTGATTCACATGTTACAAAGTTATAACGAGGAGATTTTATAGTTAAACCCTCTTTCAATGCAACAAGGTGACTTTTCATCAAATCTAAATCAATTACTTCCGGAGTATCAAAGCTAAATCCTGTTTTAAATAATTCTTCATAACTACCGGCTTCTTTCAACTCTTTTGAAGTATCTTTATAGTAGTCATCACATCTGATAACAGTATAAATTCCTTGTGTTTTATCTTTTACACAAGCCTTAATAGTATTATCAACAAATACGGTTTTTCCGGAAGCACTTTCGCCAGTAATACCAATAAGAAAAGTTTTTTTCTTCTCTTGAACAACTTTTCTTGCGATATTAAGAATCAAATTATCAGAAATTTTCAAAAATAAAGGCTGTTCTTGCTTTTTATCTTCTTCCAAAATTTTCTTTAATGCGTCTACAATATTAGAAATGATTTCCATATCTCTTCGGTTAGAATAAAAGTCGTAATTTGTCAATTCAAAGTCCTTTAGCATTTGGTTTCCCCTTTGTAAACATGTTAATATTTTACTTTAAAATATTTCAAACAACTACTAAAAATGAAATTTTGTAACAATATTTTTATGAAAAATTAAAGTTTTTAAAAAAGTTGCCGATTATAATATTGTTAAGATAAATAGGAGTATAATTTATGTACCAAGACAAAATTTTTAACAATGCTTTAAGAGAATCAAAAGAAGAAAGTTTCAGAGCATTACAGGGTGAAGTGAAAACAGTTGAGAGAGTAATTGAAAACTTATTAACTCAACTATTAGAATGTACATCTTCTGTTTCAGAACGTGATTTCCACGTATGCGGAGTGTAATTAAGTAAAAAAGTTGGCGCTGCTTGATCAAGCAGCGCCTTTCGTATATATTTTTTTTATTTAACCAACATATTTAAAATAGTGACCATCTAAATTCAATGGAGTTCCTTGTTTTTGAGAATCAGCACCGAATGTTTGTTGATATAACATATCATTATTGTATAAATTAGCTGGTGTTGATTGATATGGATTACCAAATACACTGTTTTGATTCAATGGATTTGATGTCATTGGGTTCAAAATATAGTTGTTATTTAAACCTGCAGTCAAATTCATTGGGCTGTATGGATTGTTAAATGGATTCATCATTGAAGTTGATATACTTGGAATTTGGGCATCAACTTGCGGTGTTCCAACTTCATTTGTTTGAACTGGTTGAGTAACTTGCTCTGATTGGGTAACAGGTTGTTGAGTTTGTATTGCTTCCGGTTGT
>JBNMKP010000124.1:0-5127 GCA_050874405.1 bacterium | reverse complement strand
GTCTAAACAGTCATCATATGCTCCGGTATTGAAAAGAATTTTGACATGAATCATCGACATCACTAAATAATTCAAATCAAAATTTTCTGCAGCCGGATCAATAGAAACACCGTCCATCGCAGATAAAACCTTGTGTGTAAGCCCTAAAGCATACATATAATCTCCGTGCAATAAAGAACCTTGTACCATTTTGGTACACAACGATACAAAACCGGCAACATTTCCTGATCTTTGAAGACTTATTAAAGTCTTTTCTGCAATATCACGAGTTTTTTCAGGGTCATATTCAAACATATTATTTGAAATATTGTCATAAATAGAAGCTTTATATTGTTCCAAATCCGAAGCAGACCACGTGTCAGAATACTTGTCTAAGGAATTAATAATTTCATCTGAACAATTCAAATATGCTGAAAAATCACCCATTGAAAGATTTATATTGGCTAATTTTTCCCATTCAAAAATAACTTTTTCTTTGTCTTCAAAATATCCATATAAAAATGCTTTGACAGGACTTGGCATATCTTCAACAAATACTAAATTAAACAAATCCTTAGCTAATATTTGAATTTTTTCTTCTGACAAAACTTCCAAAATATTTTCTCTCAACAAATTATAATTTGAGAAATACATACAATCATTGTAGAAATACAAATACCCCATGCCGGCAAGTTTGTCAGCAATCGGACGCCAATTTGCAAAACCAAGAGCTTCAAGAGTTTTAATATCAACTCTTGTACCTAAAAGAACCGCCATTGCAAGGAATTTTATTGCTCTTTCATCATCTTTCAACAAGTTCAATCTTCGTTTAATCAATTGAGATAGACTTGACGGAATAATAATTGTTTTCGGATTAACCATTACAATTGAATATTCTGTATAAGAATAAACACCTGACTCAATAAGATATTGAATAGCAAAATCAAGGAACAACGTACTTCCACAGGCATATTTGGCAATTCTTTGAAAGTAAAAATCGTCCATAATATTTTTATAAAATGCCATATCTGCAGCAATAATATCTTCAAACGGAGTCGGTTTGAGTGTTATTTCCGTATAATAAGGTCTTGATAATAAGAAATGACAATTTTTGTGTAATGAATATTCTTTGCCATAAGAAATTAAATAACTAATATTCAATTCATCAAAATTATCAAACAATTGCTCCAAAATATACATTGAACTTGAATCAATTTTTTCAAAGTTTTCAATATAAATTAAACTCTCCGGAATAGACTGTAACAATTCAAGAAAGACTTGGAAGTATTTATCTCTGGTATCTTCAAGATTTTCCATCGGTCTTTGGGTAAGACTAATCAAATCTTTTACCATATCAGAAGAATTTATTCCATCAAAAGCGGAAAAATTATTTGAGCTAAACAACTGTTGAGAAACTGTGTATTGAAAAACAGATGATATCAATTCCCTAAAGAACGCATAAGGAGAATATTTCATATCATCACTGCAAGTAATTGGAATAATATTTTGATAAATTCCGGCTTCATCAACAACAGACAGCAATTTCAATGTATATGGCTGATAAATTTCAGAAGCTTTTATCGCAATAATTCCTTTAGGGACATCTTGCAGAACAGTTGCAATATTATCAAGGACTGCAGCACTTTCAGTTTTATAAAAGACACAATTAATTTCTTCAAAATTAATCATCTCGCCATCATACAATTCATCATCAGAAATTAAATTTTCGTCATCTAAAGTTTTCTTAGTAATTTCTTCTTGCTCATTCATCATTGATTGAACAAAATTCGGAACTTCAATTTCTTCAGCATCTTTATCTTTTGCAGCTTCTCCTTGAAGAATTTCGTCCATTTTTACAAGCGGTTTTGCATCAATTTCATAAAATCTTTTCATTTTACCATCAACTAATGCAGAATTAAGAGCCTCTAATTTGTAATTATCTTTATACAAATCATACAAGTCTTCATCTGTCATTACTTGAAACAAATCAAGAGCTTTCATCTCTTTTAAAGCTGAACCTTGAGAAACCATATTTGCTTGAAATCCGGAATCTATATCATAAGGATTTTTGTCCGCATCACGTTTCATTATGGTAAAATTACATTTTAAACCAATATTTTTTTTCTTTAACAGTCTTACATTTATTCTTGTAATAAGATTTACCAATTCAGTAACAGCTTTCATTGCAGACGCAGAAGAAGAAGACAACGTATAATCCTTGTTAAATCTTATTATATAAATATCATTATTTATAATTTGTCGTCTAACTTTGAATTCTTTCAAAGTATTCAAAATCATATTATCAAAATTCGAACGGAATTTTGTAAATAACTTATTTGAACCTAAAGCGGATTTTACAAGATAGCTATTAGGAAAATCTATTCTAACTAAAGCAAAAGTATCTAAATTAGACTCTGATTGAACAGCACTAATTTCTGTAGGGAAACCACATTTAACGCATTTTTTATTTTTTGTTTGATTGATTTTTCCGCATCTGGAACATTTTGTGACAAGAATCTCACCACATTTTCGGCAAACATTTTTGGTGTTAACCGTTCTACAAACAGGGCAAACAATTTTTAGCACCTTTTTGCAATTAGGGCACACCATAGCGTTTTTATCAATTTCTGCTCCGCATTTAGGACATTCCATACTAAAAATTATAGCATAGCAAGGTTATTTTAAACTAATTCAAACAGATGATATTCACCATTTTTCAAAAGGCGAAATTTGTGATATTATTTATTTAAAGAGGAAATTTTTGAAATGAGCATTATCGCAGACGATAACGATTTTGAATATAAAAAAGAACAAAAGAAAAATCCGGTAGTAAAACCGGAAGCTATTGATTGCGATAAAAATTTTGAAAATTGTATAAGACCAAAGTCTTTTGACACTTATATCGGGCAATCTGCACTGAAAGATACCCTAAAAATTACTATTCAAGCGGCAAAGAAAAGAGAACAACCCCTTGACCATTTATTATTTTATGGACCTCCGGGGCTTGGTAAAACAACACTTGCAGGGGTAATTGCTCAAGAAATGGGTGTCGAGATAAAAATCACATCAGCTCCTGCTCTTGAAAGACCTCGTGATATAATCGGGATTTTAATGTCACTTCAAGGTGGAGAAATTTTATTTATTGATGAAATTCATAGACTTAATAAAGTCGCAGAAGAAATTTTATATCCTGCAATGGAAGACTTTTATCTTGATATGACAACAGGGAAAAGTCAAACTGTAAAGACATTGAGAGTGCCATTACCTAAATTTACACTAATTGGAGCAACTACAAAAGCCGGTGAACTATCTGGACCTTTGAGAGATAGATTTGGTATTATTCACCGTTTGGAATTCTATACGAACGAAGAACTTGCACAGGTAATCAAAAGAACCGCAGGAATTTTAGATATTGAAATTGACGACAAAGGCGCACTTGCAATTGCAAGACGTTCTCGTGGAACTCCTCGTATTGCAAATAGACTTATAAAAAGGGTAAGTGACTATGCACTTGTCAAACACGATGGCAAAATTACAGAAGAAATTGCAAATCAATCTTTAGATATTCTAAAAATTGATGAATACGGCTTAGACACAACAGATAGAAATCTTTTAAAACTTATCATCGAAAAATATGACGGAGGACCTGTCGGAATTGAAACAATTGCAGCCGCAATTGGAGAAGATGTCCGAACAATTGAAGATGTTTGCGAACCATTCTTGTTGCAAGCAGGGTTACTTCAAAGAACCCCTCGAGGAAGAAAAGTTTCTCCTGCAACTTATAGACATTTAGGCTATCTAACAAAACGAAATAACTCAATTCAACAAAATTTATTTTAAAAAATATTAAAAGTTTTAACATTTTTCTCTAAATTAATCAATTTTTCAATTAAAACTATTTTTAATATAGTACGGGGAAAATTTAGAATATATTTTGGAGGATTTTTATGGTTTCACCTATTTCAAAAAATAGTAAAACTAGTAGTTATGCTACAGCACAATATAATATTGCAAAACCAAACGAAAAAGGGAAAACAAAGTACGTAGTAGCCAAAGGAGATAACCTTTGGAATATTGCAAAAACACATATTCAAAAGAATAATGCTAAAAAATCAGAAATATCAAGCTTCATGTACGACATTGCAAAAATGAACAAAAAATCAACACTCAAAGCAATGAACAATTTACAAGTTAATGAAGTTCTTTATATTCCAAATAGCAATAGTAAAATAACTAAAACACAACCTAAAACAAGTACAGCAAAAACAACAAAACAAACATCAATCAATCCGAAAACTTCTGTATCTAAAAATACAACAAAACCACAAATAACAAAGAAACAAACCACACCATCTACAGAAGTAAATTATCTGCAAACATCAAAAGCAATAAATAAAATTCTGACTCACCCGAATAGCAAAGTTAACTATACAGAAAAGGTTATTTATAAACAAAATCAAATTAAAAAGATTCCGGCAAAACTATATCTTGCACATGGAAAAGCCGGAATTGACTACTGGACAAAAACAACTGCAGGTAAAAATGCAGAAAACAAATTCTTTTATGAAAAGAATTATTCTTACGATGGAAAACCATCAGCCTTAATCATCACAAAACGAGAAGGGAATAGTCGTCTTGGAGCAGTTCAAGCAGAAATCTATGTAAATGTAAATGAAAAAGGTAAGGTTACATCATTTTCTTACAATACCCCAGGGGTGAATATAAACGATATTGCATTTGACTATAAAGTTAACACAAAGGGAAAAATGGAAAAACCGACAGATTTTGGTTTTTATAACACAATTGCAACATTACCGCAAAGTTCTGTAGCAAAATTAACAAACAATCTTCAAAATATTGTTAATAAAAAGTTGTAATAAAAAATTAAGTATTCTTTAGAATATCAATACCTTTTTGTGCTTGTCGCAATGCACCATAATAGTATTCCAGTTCTTGTTCAGATTTTGCATCATTTAGAATTTGCAAAGCTTTGATATAAAAAGGGCTATTATTTGTGTTGAGCGAATTGAAATCTAGACCAACATCTTCGATTTTTAAATCCAAAGCAGTCAAAATCTTACTCAAAGTATTGTATGTCGGGAAATAAACACCCGTTTCAATTTTTGAAATATGTTTCTCATTAATTCC
>JBNMKP010000123.1:0-5132 GCA_050874405.1 bacterium | reverse complement strand
TTGCTTAAGATATTTTTTAATAGATAAAGGAATGTAGCTTATCAAATCTTCAGCCATAACTGAATATTCGGTAAGCTCTTCTTTTGCCAAATCTCCTGACAATCCGTGCAAATAAACTCCAACTATGCAAGCTTCAAATAAATCCATCTTTTGAGCTGCAAATCCTGATATCATGCCGGCAAGAACATCGCCGGAACCTGCTTTTGCCATAGAATTATTCCCTGTTGTATTTATATAACTTCTTCCGTCTGGAGATACAACAACCGTTCTATGAGTTTTCAAAACCGTAATTGCATTATAAATTCTTGAAATTTTTTGTGCAGATTCAAATGTATTATTTAAAATTTCTTCAAGAGTACAGTCTAGCAACCTTGCAGCTTCTTTAGGGTGTGGGGTTAAGACAACATTTTCTAAATTTAAAGATGAAAAATTCTGAGGTTCTTTGGCAAGAATATTTAACCCGTCAGCATCAACAAGTAAAATCTTATCTTTAGAGATGTTTTTGATTGTCGTATTGAAAATTTCAACGGCAGTATCTGTTTGAGATAATCCGCAACCGATTTCAACAGCATCAAAAATGTTTTCTTGCAAAGATTTTTCTAAATCTTTCAATGACATAAAAACAATATTCTGAGTTTGTGCGGCAACTGCTGAAATTACTCTTTCTGTTGAACACAAAAAACAATATCCGCAACCGACTTTTAATGCTGAAACGCTCGACAAATACGCAGCTCCAGTCATATAGTCTGAACCTGCAATATTCAAAACTCTACCATAAGTTGATTTATTTGAATTTTCAATGCGTTTTGGTAATTTATAGTCCATTTTGTCTTATTGCTTCATAAGCTACAATTGCTACGGAATTTGAAAGATTCAAACTTCGTTGTCCTTCTTTCATCGGAATCGTTCTTGCATGAGAATCTTTGACGTATTTGTCAGGCAAACCTCTTGTTTCCGGTCCAAAGACAATGAAATCACCATCTTTAAATTCAATATCCGTATATAATTTATCTGCTTTTGTTGTCAAATAATAAAATGTTCCGTTTGGAAATTCATCGTACAACTCGTCCATAGACTCCAGTTTATGCAAATCTACGCTATCCCAATAATCAAGTCCTGCACGCTTTGTGTATTTGCTCGATAGAGAAAAGCCTATCTTCCCGACCAAATACAAACTAGCTCCGCAACAAGCACATAATCTTGCGATATTACCTGTGTTTTGAGGTATTTCAGGTTCATATAATACGATATTTAACTTTGCCATAACGATTAGTCTTCCTGTTTTTTCTCAAATAATTTACCACTTTCAGCAACAACCGGAATTGCACGAACTACGCAGAAAATAATTGCAATCCACGCAAAAGCAACTGCAACCATTCTCAATGGAAGTGCGATACAAGAGCATAATTCTGGGATATAAGCAAAGATTAACAAGATGAATGCCGCAACTTTTGCAACTGCATAGCTAATTCTCATAAATCTTGATGCACAAATAAATTTACCCCAAGAAGTAGATTGCATTGTTTTTTCGCCAAATGCTGTCATACCTTTTGATAGAGCTACACTTCTGATACTGTCTGTTGTGAAAGCTCTTGCAACACAAATCAATGGGAATAAAATATTTAACCAACCTAAAACAGCAAATACTATCCAATATGAAGCTTCAACAATTCTGTCGCCCATAATATCTAGAACAGAACCCCATTCTGATGATTGGTTGTATTTTCTTGCGATATATCCGTCTAATCCGTCCATTGCAAATGCTACGGCTGTTAAAACTACTGCCCAAGAATAAGCATAAGTTGATTTTACAAACAATAAACCAATTGCAATATAAGCTACAAAAATACGTGAAATAGACACAATATTTGCCATATTATCCTTAATTTTCATAAATCCCTAATCCTCTCTTACTTTTTAAAAATTACTACGAAAAACTTTCGTCTTCCGTAGTAATACAAATCTAAAACTTATTATTTTTTAGTTCTTGAAAGCGCAAAATCAACATGGTCAAGATTTTTTGCTCTATCACCAAGCATAATTTTTTCAGCTTCTTCCAAAATACTTACAACGATAAAACCGTTTTCTCCGTCTGATCTTGCTTTTTTACCTGTTTCACAACAACTGATAAAGTGTTGGCATTCAAGTTTTAACGGTTCAATTTCCAAGTAGTCAAGTTGAATATTTTCACTGCTACCTGCTTTAAAGTTGTCATAAATAGTCAACTTATGTTCTGGAACTGTATCGTCTAGAATTGCAGTCTTTTTAGTTCCTCTAACCAGCAATTGAACGTGTTTTTTAGGTGTAATCCAACTGTCTGTAATATGAGCAACAGCTCCACCTTCCATTTTGATACCGATATGAGTAATATCCATAATATCGTTACCATCAGAAGAACAACCGATTGCAGAAATTACATGTTGAGGATTTTTACCTAAGACGTAACTAATCATAGATACATCGTGTGGTGCTAAATCCCACATAACACTTCTGTCGTTTTTGAAGTAGTTGATATTCAATCTATCACTTTGAGCATAAACGATATCACCTAAAGCGCCTTCTTCAACTAACATTTTTAATCTGTTAACAGCAGGGTGGTACAACAACAAGTGACCAACCATTAAAACTAAACCTTTACTGTCAGCCAAATCTGTTAAATCTCTAGCTTCTTGAGCTACAGTTGAAATAGGTTTTTCAACATAAACGTGTTTACCTGCTTCAAGCATTGCTTTAACGAATTTGAAGTGTGTATGTGATGGAGTTACAACAACAACTCCAGTTATTTCTTTTGAATTTAAAATATCATGAAAATCTTTTGTAGTCTTAACTCCAGGGTATTGTTCTTTAACTTTTGCGATATTATCGTCATCTAAATCGCAAACCATTCCCAAAGCATTCAAATTGTAAAAATTACGAACGATATTACGTCCCCAAAGTCCGCAACCTAATACTGCTATTTTTTGTTCACTCATCTTTTCCTAACTTTCTAATATAATAACTATCTTATTCTAATTATAGACTTGAAAATATTTTTTGCAAATATTTTAATAAGATTTTACAAAAAAGGTTTTAGTAAATGGTGAATAGTTAGAGGTGAATGGACCGTTACTGTCTATAGGATATTAGGGGGAATAAGGAAAAGGGCAATAGGGGAATAAGTTCTTTATCTTTTTATTATTTTTCCCCTCGCCCTTTGTAAAGGGAGAGGGGGTGGGTGAGGGTTTATTTAATTATTCTGTCATACTGAGGGAGTGTAAACGACCGAAGTATCTCATAACTCTCTTTGTTCACTTTTTCTTTTTGATTTCGGTGCAAAAGGTGCTACGCACGTAGCTTTGTTACTAACAATGGTAAAATTTGGGAATATTCCAAAGAATTCTATTCAAAAGGAACGAGTTATCATTGGCTTTGCCCCCGAACCACTGAAAAGAGTCATGTCATTACGAGGAAAACAAATTGCGCAGAGTACGGAGCCGTCTATACAGAGCGACGTCGTAATCTTGTGCACTAGGAAATTCCAAGTTATGAGATTCTTCGGTCGCTAATGCTCCCTCAGAATGACATAATCCGTCATGCTGAACTCGTTTCAGCATCTCATTGTCGTTATTAGATTCGACACTTCCACGCACTTGCATTAAACGGAGTTATGCTAGTAAAATTGGTTGAGATTTTGCCCTTTCTTTCCATTTTTTCAACCATTCTCCATGCAAATCCATCAGAGTATCCCCAAATACATGTTTGCCATTATTTTTTAAGTATAGAAGTTTTCGAATATTTTCCAGTGATTGCGAACTTATTACTTTTTCCCCATTTACTGTTTTAGAAATAATTGTTTCTTCTATTTCTTTTTTGCTAAAACCAGCTCCTTTTTGCCAACTGTTTATGTATTTTTCTATTTGTTCAGGAGTCACTTTTATTTCTTTAGGAATTACTCTAAATCCGCTTTTATAATGAAATGGAAAAGCATCTGCTACAGCGCAAATTTCAACAGTTTTCATTTTTTCTTGCATCATACGTTCAACTGCAATCTGATGGGCACGTAATCCAATACCTGAAAATCTTCCGTTATTGCCTCTTGAATCCATCCAAGCTGGTGTTATTTTGTTTGTTGCTTTATCTAAATTGAATGAGCGTTGACCAACAAGTTCATATTCGTTTGCAGAATTTTTAATATAAATTCCCCAATTTTCAAAATTGTTATCTGAATCAACTTTTTTATCTATACAACGAACATACGCTTCTTGCGGTTTACCTGTTTTTTTATCAATAATAGTTGTTACGTGATATCCATCTTCGTTGAGCCTTCTTTGTGGTTTAAACTCTGGCGAATACAATTTTTTCATTGTTTTAGATTCTTCTATTGCTGATTTAGGAAAAGGCTTTGCATTTTTGAAATAATCAACAACTTTTTTTTCATAGTCACTAATCCTTTGAGTAATAGTAGATAAATTTATATCAGAATCCGTAAAAATTTGTCTATTATTATTACCTTTAACGTGTAAATTACTAATATTTACAGGGACACTTAGTGTCATTTTACCTGCTTTGGGGGCTAATTCAATTGAGTCGAAAGAAATGGTATGTCCGGTATTTGCAAAACTAGGAAAATCATTTGAGCTTTCCAATTTTTTGAAAACGCTTCCTAATTTTTCAAATTCTTCTTTTCCAATAGTTTTTTGTAACGCTTTTCTATTCGCTATTGTGAATCCGTTCCTAATAATACCTCTAAGATGCATAATTCTTATAAAATCCATTGTAAAATCCCCGTAATATTCCCCTATATGTTAATAAAAACATTTGCTCTATGAAAATTGCTAAAATTATGGAATATCTTTTCAAATTTTACTAATGTTGGTGGCAAAGCTATGTGTGTAGTACCTTATAAACTCATCTCAAAAATTATCTTCTTCGTTCTTGTTCTCGCATGTTACGAACTGCTTGTATTCGCATATCATACATTTGTTGATATCGGTCATAGAACATTTCTCTGTCCTCTTGTGGAAATTTGAGAACGAGTTTATCTAACAACGGTTTTGGAATTTCGGAATACTTAACCATTCTGTCTAATACTTCATTTGTCATTTGGTACATTGTTTTGTAATTTTTATAGAAAATGTGGTTACATTCTGCTT
>JBNMKP010000122.1:0-5161 GCA_050874405.1 bacterium | reverse complement strand
ATATATTCTGAATTAAATGAAGTTAGCAAATTGTATATGGAAGAACATGAAGAACCAATTCCTGTAGCAGTTGCGTTAGGTAAAACTGGTGTTGGAGATATTTTGTTGAAATATCTGAAAGGTTATACTGATGTAAGCTCGGATTATTGGGGAACTAAAGAAGAGGATTCTGATGGCAAAACGGTTAAATATCAAACTCTTAAAAAAGATCCAGGTTTTGGATATCAAAAGTGTGATGTTTCTGGAATAAAAGAAGATTTGTTAGGGCGATATTTCGCTTGGGACGATGCCCCAAAACTTGGTGAAAATGGCCCAATTTTGTGCGTAGATTTGAATGGTAGCAGAAAGCCAAACACTGTAGGATTAGATTATTTTTTGTTTATTTTTACAATGGACGGAACGGTTATTCCTATGGGTGAACATCATTCTAATAATACAACACTCGAAAATAATCTTTCTCAAAATTCTGTTTATTATGGTGCGAATGATTGTATTTGGCGAAACGGATATACTTGTTCTTATTATGCAATCAAGGATAAAAATCCTAAAGGTTCCGGTACGTATTGGAAAGATTATATAGGAAAGAAGTTGTACAAATAAACTTTTTCTTGACGAATTGTGCTTAAAATGAGATAATCAGTGTATGTTCAAGTATTATGGAAAAACCGCACCGTATTTGTTTTTGTTGCCTGCGGGAATTGTTTTATTAATTTTCTTTTTTATTCCATTTTTTCAAACAATTGGTTTAAGTTTTTTAGATTATTCAAACAATATTTATCACGCAAATTTTGCAGGGTTACAAAACTATGTTGCAATTTTGCATAATCCTGTTTTTTACAAGGTTATGTTGAATACAATAATTTATCTTGTTGTTGCGGTTCCAATACTTGCGATTATTCCTTTGTTTTTAGCAATTTTGATTAACCAAAAAATCAAGGGAATAACTTTATATAAAATATTAATTTATTTGCCGGTAATTGTTTCAATTGTAGTTGCTGCGATTGCTTTCAAGTGGCTTTATGCAGAACAAGGTATTTTGAATTATTTGTTGAATGTTTTTCATATCCATTCAATTGGTTGGCTTACAGATCCTAAATATGCGATTTATTCTGTGATAATTGTTACTATTTGGAAAGGTATCGGATATTATATGATGATTTATCTTGCAGCTTTGATGAGTGTGCCAAAGGAACTTTATGAGGCTTGCGATATTGATGGTGCGGGATTTTTAACAAAACATTTGACTGTAACTATTCCTCACATAATGCCGACAATTGCTCTTGTTACAACGATTAGTTCAATTTCTGCAATGAAAATATTTGCTGAAATTTATGTTATGACAAAAGGTGGGCCTTTGAATTCAACTAAAACAATTGTTTATTATATATATGAAAAAGCATTTGAAAATCTTGATTTGGGCTATGCGTCTGCAATGGCGGTAATTTTGCTCGTTATTGTAATGGCATTTTCGCTAGTCAATATTTTGTGTTTTGAGAAAAATAAATATCAGATTTAAAAGAGGTAATTTTGAAAGTGCTGGGAATAATTAGAGATAAAATTAAACTAAAAAATATGTGGATACACGCAATTTTGATTTTTGTATCCATTCTTTCAATTTGTCCTTTTATATGGTTATTGTCAACATCATTGACAGGAGCAGGGGAGAATATTTTTGCTTATCCTCCGACAATTATTCCGAAAGATTTTACTTTTGCAAACTATGTTGGTGTTTGGCATAAAGTTGATTTGATGCGATATTTTGTAAACAGTATGATTGTTGCAGGTGGAACGGTTTTGTTGAACTTGATTTTATCTTCATTTGCCGGTTATCCTTTGGCAAGAATGGAGTTTAAGGGTAAAAAGGTTGCGTTCTTTTCAATTCTTGCCACTATAATGGTGCCATTCCAAGCAATTATGTTGCCTGTTTATTTGATAACTTTGAAATTGCACTTAGTTGATAGCGTAAATGATACAATGGGCTTTATCGGACTTGTAATGCCGTTTGCTGTGAGTGCGTTTGGAATATTTTTGATGCGACAAGCATTTATGGCAATTCCAAGAGAGATGGAAGAAGCTGCAATTGTTGATGGTTGTAATGTTTTTCAGGTGTTTTGGAAAGTTTTGTTGCCGATGGTAAAACCATCACTTGCGGTACTTGCAATCTTTACGTTTATTGGTTCTTGGGGGGAATTCTTGTGGCCGAGTATTGTATTGACCAAAGAAGCGATGTACACACTCCCTGTAGGAGTAAATAATTTACAGGGAATGTTTTCATCAAATTGGCGATTTATCGCAGCCGGTTCAATAATTTCGACCATACCGATAATCATCTTTTTCTTAGCGATGCAGAAGTACTTCATCTCAGGAGAGAACGACGGCGCCGTTAAGGGTTAGTCGTTTTCTAATATTTGTTTTGCCATTTTATTGGCATCTTTTATTTTGGGAAATGCTTTTTTCAATAAATTTGCCAATGTTGTTTCATCGACTTCCCATTTGCACTCAAATTTGTTTTGTTTTTTTGCCATTTGAGCTGCTTCAGTAAACATATTTAATAATTCTAGAGCATCTTTACTTGTCATTTGTTTCTTCTCTCGCTAGTTTTAAAATACTTTCAAATTTTTGAAACATTTTATGATTGATTGTTTCAAAAGAATCTTTTGTTCCGAAAGATACAATTACGGGTGCATAATCTGCCCATTATAAAATAAAGTCCATTCATCGGTCATACCAACATATTATCACAAATATGTTGGTATGATTTTATATTGCATTCCGAGATGTATTCATTTCAGGAAGTGAACGATGGTGCCGTTAAGGGGTAGGGTGAGAATCTAGATCGCTTGGATCGAAATTCAACCATGGGTCATCTGCTGCACTCATGTCATCTGCAAGATAAGAACCTTTTCCATTTCTTTCTATACGTTCATGATTTGCATCGTATAAGTTTTTGTATCTTAATCTATCATTAATGTCATTTAGGTCTAAATTAATATCTTTAACTGCTCCTGTGTTATATTCATATCGATAGAATAATCGACCACTGTCACCCATTGCACGGTCGCCAATAATATCAGAACCATTGATGTTTAGATTATTATTTCTAATAATATAATCTAAATCTTTTGCAACTTGTTCCATGTGAGCATTGTCTCGTGGGTAAATAGTGAATGCTTTACCTTGTTGAACGCTTCCATTTAAATAATCTGCGCCATATCCTGCGTTAAGTGTTTTCCATTCTATACCATGGTCTTTCAAGTAAGGTATTATTGCTTCTGACATTTGTTGCCAATCATGTTCATCTACAGAGTACATGTGCATTTTCCATGCTCCATGGTGTTGATCTTTAGGTTCAAAACCTTGCCAACAAGTTCCATTCCATGATTCTGTTCCTTTGAATAATTTTTTATTATCTCGGTAGAAGCTGACATGATCTTTTACAGGTTTATTTTTGTCAATTTTATATTTATTTAATTTTTTGTTATTATATGTCGGTCTTGCACTCTTAGCGCTTCCCATAAAAGAGCCATTAGTTGAAATATCTTTGATGATGAAACTATCTCCATCGCGAGTAATAGTGAAATGTTTTCTCGAAACAGTCATATCGTTTGCTGCAATTATGATGTCACCTTGTCTTCCAATGGTTAGAGTTTCTCCATTTTTCATTTTTCTTAAACGAGCTTGAATTTCTGGAGATGAAAAATCAACTTGTGATTGTCCAAGTCCAACTCTAAAACGTTCATTGCCGTTTAGAAAAATTTCTTGACCTTTTGGTATCGCATCTCCTGCTTTAAAGTTATCAGTTGCTATCCATACTTTACCTTCATCGCCTTCGAAAGAATCTTTAGCTTTTTGTTCATTTTTCACTTTTGATTCATTTGGGGCTTTATCAGCTTCTTTGGCAGCTTTAGGTTGTTCTGCATTTTGAGCTTTGCCTGTTTCTTTAGTTGCTTTAGGTTGTTCAGCTTTATTTGCAGAGGTTGCCTTTTTAGCACCTAAATCACCAAATTGTGATTTTAAAGTGTTTAATTCTGCTCTTTTTCTTGTTAATGTACTAACTCTATTATCTAGGACATTGTTTAATTGGGCTAATGAAGATTTTACTCCTGTAGCATTTTTCTTTTTCAAATTATCAAAAACTTTAGCTACAGCTTGTTGAAAATCTTTTGAAATCCCTTGACCTTTGTCACTATGTACAGCAAGTATCATTGGTCGAATTTTACTTCTCAATGCTGCTTCTGCTTTTGGATCATTTAAATTTATATTGTAGTTAGAATCAAATATATCGGCATATTTCTCTTTGAACTCTTTAGCTAATTCTCCTTCTTTAATTTCAGAATTTAGTGTTTCCATTCTAGTTTGGATTTTTTCTGCTGATTGAGCTTGAGAATTTTTAACCTCCTCAGCCTTTTTCGCTTCTTCAGCTTTTTTTGATTCTTCTGCTTGTTTAGTTTGCTCGGTTTTCTTAGCTTGTTCAGTCTTTTTAGCTTCTTCTGCTCTTCTTCTTGATTCTGTTCCATCTGCTTTTCTTGCGGCTTTTTGTTCGTAAGAATTATCAGCTGCACGAGTTGAAGAGTTAGATGTGTTTAATTTTTCTGCTCTTGCAAGTCCTGTTTCATGTGTGGTTGCTGTACCTTTTGATGCAAATTTTTCTTTTACATTATTATATGCATCTGAAACTTTGTCACTTGCTTTTTGGTATAAGTTTGAGCCTTTTATTTTTCCGCTCAATTTTTCGCCAAGAATACCTCCGGCACCAATTGCCATATTCATTGCGGTACCCTCAACAGTTACTTGACCTGTTTGCATATATTCAGCACCTGCACCAACAACGCCATCTGCAACAGTGTCAGCAATAGCTTCTTCTGTTCTATTTAATGCGCCTTTTGCTACTTTTGATGCTGTACCAGATGCAGTATTTTCTGCTTGTGGTTCAACTTTAGCAAGACCTTTTTCTGTATTTTCACCGGCTTTAGCCAAACCTCTTTCTGTTGCATTTGCATTTTGTTCGCCAACTCTAGCAAGTCCTTTTTCAGAATTTTCACCAGTCTTAGCTAAGCCTCTTTCAGTTGCATTTGTGCTTTGTTGACCTACTTTTGCAACTCCTCTTTCTGTAGTTTGTTGAGTTGTTGTTAAACCTCTTTCTGCAACATTTATATTTTGT
>JBNMKP010000121.1:0-5204 GCA_050874405.1 bacterium | reverse complement strand
GCATTGTTTCTTGCAAAATTCTTTTACAATCATCACTGAAAGGAATGGACGAATTCATATCTGATTCTTCCATATTTAATGTAAGATAGATTTCTTCTGCTAATCTTTCATAAGTTACGTTGTAAGATTTGAAAATCTTTGCACAAAACCCCCTTGTTTCTTTGACAATTGCAAGCAAAAGATGTTCCGCCAGAACTTTGTCCGAGTGGTCATAAATTGCAATATTTTGTGCTTCTACAATTACATTTAATGCTTTTTCAGTGAATTTTTCAAACAATGTTTTAATCCTTATTCTTCGTCATCGTCATCATTTTCTTCTGGGCTTAGACTTTCGATATAGTCTGAAACTCTTTCGAATTCGTCATCATCATCGATTGTTTCAAAGTAGCTTTCTTCGCCTTCTTCAACGTATCTCATCAAAACTACTTCCGGATCAATTTCTTCGTTTTCATCATTGACTTCAACCAATAGAGCGTATTGTTTGTCTTCAAATTCGATTATATCATATAGTTCGCATTTGATTACTGTACCGTCATCATCGGTAATTTCGATTAAGTTTTCGTTTTCGTCTGCCATTTTTATTCTCCTTTATTTCCTGTAAACTTATTTACCATTTCGTGCAAGATATTGTTCCAGTATAATACAAGCACTTTCAATATCAACTAATCCTTTGTCTTTTCTGAAATCTATTTTTTTATTTCGTAAATTTTCTTCTGCAGTGTCAGAGGTTAGTCGTTCATCTTCTTTTATTATTTCGTATCCTTGGATTTTAGAGGCAAAATTCTCGCAATTTTCTGCTTGAAAGCCTTTTGTTCCGTCCATATTTAGTGGAATACCAACTACAATTTTTTTGACATTGTTTTCTTTTGCGATTTTGTAAATCGTTTCAATGGCTTTATCTTCAGGTTCTCTTGGAATGTAAGAATGTCCGTTTGCAAGCATCAAAAGGTAATCGCTTAGTGCAATTCCAATTCTTTTTGTACCGATATCAAGTGCCATTACTTTATACATTTTGCACCCACTTTTCTTCAATATATTTGATTTTTGAATCTATTTCATCAATTGTGAATTGCTCAGTATTTTGGTCTTTGTTGTATTTAATTGTCATTAAATATTCATAAATACTGCGTTTCAAGATGTTTTCGAATAATTCATTCATAAGATTTTCATCTTGAGTTAAACCTAAAATGATAGAACTTTCATCATCTTTACCAATTGAATACTTGATGAATGCTGCCATTTTTAGTTTTTTAATCCAAGAATATTTTTCTTCTTCGTAGAAAATTTTGTTCAAGTTTTCAGAAACAAGTTCATCAAGATTTTCTGTTGTTTTTAATTCTTTTATCAAATCTTCAAATTCATCACTATAATTTGCATCTAAGAACCAGTGCGAAGAGATTTTCATTTTTGAAAGTGTTTCAATGATTGATTTATCCGGTTTTGTAGGCAAAATTTGTTCTTTCAATATTTTGTCGATTGATTCAGAATCAAAATCAATATCAATTAGGAGATTTTTCCAACAAACGTACTCATAAGGAAGTTTCCAGTCATTGTTGTTTCTTTCTATTGTTTGAATTTCTGCGTTATATAGAATTGTTTTAAAGGTTTCCGGAGGAACATCAACGGTTTTTTCATCTCGTAAGAATCTTTCTAAAATTTTGTCGCATTCAAATTGAGATATTTCAAAAAATCCGAAACAATCTTTTATTCCGGTTTCAATGTTAATTACGATTGAAACAAATCTGATTTTATTTTCATCAGTTAGTCTGGTGAAAATCATTGCCATATCCCCGTGACCGTCAGGGTATGTGATATAGAATTTGTTAGGTTTGCTGTTTGAAAGAATTTTTTTATAAAATTCTTTAGTGTTGTCTTCTCTTATACCTGAAATTTTTAGGGTAGAAAGGCTTTTTCTAATTTGTTGAGCAAGTTCACCTTTTGCAACTTTTGACATCTCTTCTAAAACATGAAGTGCCAGTTGAGATTTTGTCGTCCCTAACAATTTTAAGGCTTCAATTCCTTGCGGACTGTTTGGTTCTGATTCAAATACAGGGATTAAAATATTTGCTAACACATCATCTGAAAAATCTTCACCAAATGAACCTAAAAGTGTTATTTTGTCTTGAACTTTAATTGATGCTAAAAAGTCCATAAAATCAATTTGTACTTCCGGATTGATGATTGCAGAATTTAGCATTTGTTTTGTATTTGCATCTAGAATATCACCATCATCACCTAGAATTTCTTCGCAAGATTCATAAGACCAATCGGCATCAAGCTCTCTAATCAAATTCAAGATTGTAATTTTAACTTCGCTATCAAGTTTTTGATTTTTTAATGTATCCCAAAGTTTTTCAACAAGCTCATCTTTTGGAGTGTATTTTTCAAGCATAAAGCAGATTAGCGGGATTTTTTCAACCTTAGCATTGATTAATTCTTTTAATAATAGTTTAGATAAAAGAGTTTTGTCATTTTGCCCGTCAAACATTTCAAAATCTGCAAGGCAATTCTGAATATCGTTTACAGAGTTAATTTTCCCCAGTAATTCGGTTAATGCTGATTTCAATTCAAAAGGATTAAGTTGTTTGAACTTTGAGCTTGTCATAACTTGTTTTTATCTAGCCTTTCCCCAAAATGCATCTAAAATATGTTGAGCTTCTGCTGATGGCATTCTGTCTTGCAATATCAAGTACTGAACGGCAATCATTGTACATTCTGAACAAATATTGACCCCAGGGCCTTGAATCATTTTTATAACTTCGGTGTTAGGACGTCCGCAAAAACTACAATAAACTAAGTCATTCTTTTTATTGTCTTCATTATGACTATGTTTTTCGTCAGCAAGGTGTTTTTTCTTTTCGCCTAAGCTAACTACTTTTTCTTCTGACATATAATTCTCCTTTTTACTCAATTATTGTAACTTAAATTAATTAAATTTGCCATATTTTTATAATTAAATTATAATTACTTTAACAACAGCTTAACATGTTTTGAAGAGGGATTGAGATGAAAAAAGTTTTTTTAATTGCAAGTATTCTATTTGTTGCCGTTGCTTCAACTGCTTGTATCAACAATTTAGCAGTTCAAGATTTGAATAACAAAGCTCAAGTCTTTATGGAAAAAGGCGATTATACCCAAGCAATTGAACGTTTGAAATCAAGTATTGATTTAGATCCGTCTATCTTTGAAACTCATTATAATTTGGCTGTTGCTTATACTAAAGCTGAGGATTATGTCAATGCTGTAGAAGAATACAAAAAAGCTATTCAAATTAAACCGAATGTTGCAGATACTTATTATTCTTTAGCAACTGCGGAAAATAATCTTGCGATTGATATGGAACAAGGAAATGTTCGTATGAATGAAGTTGACTCCTCTTTGTATTCTCCAAAAGCTGATGATGAAGATGAAACATCTGAAAAGGTTAAATTAACTGATAAAGAAAAAGAATTTGTTGCAGAATTATATGATTCTGCCGTAAAAAATTATGAAAAATATCTTGAATTAAATCCGAATGCTAAAGATAAAAAAGATGTTGAAGATTTGATTAAACAAATTCAAGAACCTCAAACTCCACAAACAATTACAGAGTAAAAAATATGATTATCCCCGCTCCAAATGATGTTGCTTTTAATTTGCTAGGCTTACCTATTTATTGGTATGGTGTAACTATGGCTTTAGCTATATTTGTTGCTATGATGTTGGCAAATTCGCTATTTAATAAAGTAAACTCTGATTTAAAGAAAGATACGATTATTGAATTTGCGCCTTATATTATTATTGCAGGAATTCTTGGTGCAAGACTTTATTTTTGTATCCTAAATCCGCAATACTATTTTCCTCACCCTTTGGAAATTCTTGATATTCGAGAGGGTGGATTATCAATCCATGGTGCAATTTTAGGTGGCATTTTAAGTATGATTGCTATTGCAAAGCGAATTAAAATTCCTGTAATGAGCTTGGTTGATGCTCTTAGTTGTACAACAATTTTGGGTCAATCTATCGGGCGTTGGGGAAATTATTTCAATTCAGAGGCTTACGGACTTCCTGTTGCCGGTCAAAAGTGGGGATTGTTTGTTCCGTTGAGTAAACGAATTTCTGAGTATAGCGATTATAGTTTATTTCACCCGACTTTTTTATATGAAAGCATCTTGGATTTTTTAGCTTTCGGAATTTTGTTGTTTGTTTATTTGAAATTCGGTAAAAAGTTTCGTGGAATTACGTTTTTTATTTATTTGATTATTTATTCTGTTATAAGGTTTTTCATTGAGCAAATTAGAATTGATAGTGCTTTGAATTTTGGAACTGTTCCTGTTGCAGAACTTGTTGCAGGGATTTTGTTTGTTGTTGGGGTGATTGGAGTTTGTGTTACTCTTTTTCAAAAAACATTTAACAAATAAATTGTAACAGAACGTTAATATTTTTATTGTTTGTGAAATTTGGTGTTCTGAAAATTTTTAATATATGTGTGAAGATATATGAGGAGATTTGAGTATGCCAGAAATTAGCTTATGCTTATTTGATTTGAAACAATTGCTAAAATTATTTCCAAAACAAGATAGAGAATTAAGACGGCAAATCCTTGATTATGAACAAAAAGCCCAAGAAAATATGGCTGAAAATCGATTGAATTTGTTTAAAGATTTTGGCTATCAAAGTGAATTTGACGAGAAATTGTGTTCAGCACTTTAAAAAATTTGAGGGATAGATTTTTATAATCTATCCCTTTTTAGCAAAAAAAATGACAGGTGGTGAACCTGTCTTCATTTTTATTAGACTCAATTAATAAAAATACTTTTTTAACTTTGTTTAATATCTGTTTTTAATACATCTTTAACCAAAGCAACTAATGCGCCAATTACGGCACCTGTGATTACATAGAATGAAGTTGGTCTGATGTGTTTAGTTACTAAATTGTAAGCTCCAATACATTGTTTTGCGGTTTTCTTTGCAAATTCATTTGATTCATTGCAAAGTCTTCTAAATTCTGATTTGTCACTAGGTTTTTCTAGTTTATTAAAAGAATCCCATAACGTTTTTCTTCTTACCTTATCGCCATCTTTCATTCCGTCAAACATTTTTACGAATGTATCTTCTGCCGGAGATAATTTACCCTTTGATTTAATTCCGCTTAAATATTCAGCAGTTTTAGGTCCGTATTCTTTTGTTTGACTATTAATCTTACTAATAACTCTTTGATAATC
>JBNMKP010000120.1:0-5218 GCA_050874405.1 bacterium | reverse complement strand
GACAAGAACAAAGCTAAAATTTGTTTTAAATAAAGGAAGAGGCGAGTTGATGAAATCAACTCGCCTCTTCCTTAAATATATTAAACTTCTACTTCTTCATTAATAACAGTTTCATCGTCAACAGGAACTGTAACTGGTGCAGGATTATTTCTATATCTGTACCACAAAATCATATCCGTCAGCAAGAATGCCATATTTATAATATACAACCAAATTACAACATCACGAGAATAAAGTAATTTGTGGGTAATTCCGCAAATATACCCTAGCATAATTAACATTGAAAAATATATGCTCTTACCATGTACACATTTACATTTATATGTCTTATACGCAGCTAATGGCCAACTTACTCCAAAACAAATCATCATTCCAGCTTCAAATATACTCATAATTTATCTCCTTTGAATTTCTCATATAGAATGTTAAATGATATATTCGTGCAGATAATAAAAATTATTAGTGTACTTTATACATTTAATACTTTCAAAATCATTATAATACTTTTTTTAATATTGTAAAGAGGGTAGCAAAAATATTTTTTAGAATACTTATAACTAAAATAGCAAGTAAGGAGATAACTTTTGGACGTATCATTTACAGGAATAAATAATATTTGTATCAGCAAAAAAGGATATTCAAAATTCGGGACTTATTTGGGTATAGATAATGAATTAAAACAAGGGAAGAAATTATATACAGACATTAAAATGAGATGCAATCTTACAAACGATGCTCAAGGAAATGACTTAGAAGATTTTCAAAAAACTCTTTCAAAATGTAGACCTTGCTATAAATTCAACTGCATTGATAAAAACAATCCTGATAAATTTGAACTTCACATGGAAAGATTTGACGTCAAAGACGATATTCTCCCTACCTCAACATCGTCTTTTGATATAAATAATTATGAAATTATGTTTGACGAAAAACAAATTTTACCAATGGTCGATTTTATGGCAAGATTAACTCGAAAAATAGCAAAATCTAAAGATTTAACGGAACAACAAAGAAAAGTTATATCATTTATAAACCAATCAATTGCAGATAGGGCAGAAGACTTTATTGAAAACCTATTTTAAAAACTTTGTTATACAATATTAAAAGAAGAGAGGGAAATTATGCAAACCAATCAAACAGAAGAAATAGCATCAAAGTTTTTAGGGAAAAGAACAGCAGGAAGCGAAACTTATGATCCATCATTACTTGTTGCGGTTCCTCGATTTGAAAACAGACAACAATACAATATTGATAACGACAATTTGCCATTTGTTGGTTGGGATATTTGGCATGCTTATGAATTTTCAGCAATGACACAAAACGGAATTCCTGTAACAAGACTTTTAAAAATAAAATACAATTGCACAAGTGAATTTATTGTCGAATCAAAATCCCTAAAACTATATCTTAATTCTTTCAATATGACCCGCCTAGGAATAACAATAGATGAATGTCTAAACAAATGCAAAGATTTTATTGAACGAGATTTAAGTGCAAAATTAAAAACAGAGGTTCAAGTCAATTTTTTAGACAACAAAGCACCTAAAATAAATATTTTCAACAATTTTGACAATTTGATTGATTTCATTGATCAAAAAGCAACCGTTATCGAAAAATTCAAAGAAGCACCTGAACTAATTGAAGCAGATGAAACAACAACTCCACAAAAGCATTATTTAATGTTTGATTCTCTTCGTTCAAATTGTAGAGTTACACACCAACCTGATTTTGGAGATGTATTCATTTATTACAAATCAAACAAACATATCAAAGAAGAAAGTTTGGTCAAATACTTAATCTCATTTCGTTCAGAATATCATTTTCACGAAGAATGTTGCGAAATGATTTATAAAAGATTGCTAGACAAATTAAATAAAGATGATGAATTGTTTGTCTGTGCATTATATACAAGAAGAGGCGGGATAGACATCTGTCCTACACGCTGGAGCAGAAATTGTTCAGTAGAAGATGCATACAAACTTCTTGACTTAACTCAATATGCAAGAAACAATTTCAAACAAGGATAGTTTTTATTTGGTTGTTTTGAATAAAATTCCAACAGTTCTTGTAAGAAATCGCCATAATAAAATACAAAAGACTATTAATATAAATATTGCAAATGGGATTTCTCTATTATAAGTAGCTGTAATAAAAGCGAAAAAGGTAATTGGTAATGTAACAATGTAAGCAAAAGACACAAAAGGTTCTGCTTTAATTATATCCCACATTGAAACTGGGACAGAATGGACATCATCAAAAAATTTATCTTGATTTTTCTCTAAATCCTTAAAATTATTTGATTTTACAGTCTTTTTATAGCAGATATCACTAATTTTATCTTCATTTCGTAAATTTTCCAATTGTGTTTTATAAGATTTTTTCACTAGAGCTTCAATATCATTAAGAATTGAAACTTTTATTGGAATATCTTGAGGCTCTGAACCTTGAAGTTCAGAAATTTTTATAAGAGAATTAAAAATTTCTTCGTTAACATTATGAACTATTACGGATTTTAACTCTTCCGGAACATCACCAATACAACAATCTATATATTTGTGAAATGACCATTCGCCAATAACTTGAATAATAGTTGAACATCTTGAACTATCAATCAAATCAAATTTACTAAACTTTTGACCAAAATATTTTGCTTCGTTGTAAATAAGAGTTTGCAAAACTTGTTCTTTATCTTTAAACTGTTCCGGCACAAGACCACGGACTTGAAACCTCAAAACATTTGCAAAATCTTTATAATCAAACTCTTTCATCATTTCTATTTTATATTATAAGATTTTTCAAACAATTTCAAGAGAGTTTTAAATAATTATTTTTCTCCTAAAATTTGTTTTCCAAATAAAATTAAACTTTTTCTGTTTGAATTAAAATTCACTGAAATTAACTTTTTACGAATATTCCTTATTTTTCTAAAAAAGATTTTTTGTCGGAATTTTTTACAGAATTTTTGCGTATTATTCAATAGCAAATCGCAATCTTTTTTGTCTATTTCGGAATAAAAATATTCTCCCAATACTCCACTTTTTTCAATTTCTCTGAATTCTTGAGCAAAATTATCTATAAAATCTGGAATGAATTGCTCCGAAATTCTATAAACAGTCCAATCGTAAGCTTTGTAACGACATACATAAGAGTATTCTAAAAATGGCTCAATTAAATTTTGGTTAGCTTTGATATATCGCTCAATTTCCTTATATTCATCACATATACAATAAACTTTATTTTTATTATTAACAGAAGAATTCAAATTATCTTGACGATAGTGTAAAAAAGCATCTGAGGTAAAAATAATAGATTTTGCTTGCATCATTGCCTTAAAATAAAACCCTGTATCTTGATAACTTGCCCCCGGAGTTTCTAAAAATCTTACATCATTTTCTTTTAAAAACTCTCTCTTATAAATTCCACTCCAAATAGCAGGTTGCATTTTCAATACATAATTCTCGTCTTTTGTACTAAAAACACGGTTTGACAACTCTTTTGATACTGCATTTGCCTTGATATCAGAATTGTTTTTTGTCCAATAACAATACCAATCAGATTTTGCAATATCTGCATTATTTTCAACTGCAAGGCTATATAATGTTTCAAACATATTCAAGTCTGCAAAATCATCTGATTCAATAATTCCAACATAATCACCTGTTGCATTATCAAGTCCTAAATTCATCGAAATTCCATAACCAGAATTAGATTTATCAATAATTTTTATTCTGGAATCATTTTTTGCATATTCTTCTAATATTGACAAGGAAGAATCTGTAGAACCATCATTTATACAAATAATTTCAATATCCTTTAATGTTTGGTTTACAACACTATCCAAACATTCTCGAAGATACTTTTCTACATTATAAACAGGAACAAGTACAGAAACTTTTGGCATTATTTTATCTCCTCAAAAAGTTCAATAGCTCTTGCAATTGCCTGATCCATATTATAGTACTTGTAATCACCTAAGCGACCTAAGAAATAAATATTTTCAACCTTTTTAGCCTCTTCTAAGTACTTGTTATACAATTTAGCATTATCTTCACTTGCAATCGGATAATATCTTTCATTTTTACCGAGTTCGAAAAATTCAGAATATTCTTTAGCAATTACAGTTTTGGGAGATTTGTCTTGTAAGTAATGTTTGTATTCGTGAATTCTTGTAAAATCATAATTATTTGGATAATTTACACAAGCATGTGATTGATAAAATTCTCTGTCGTAGGTTTCAAATTTAAAATTAACACTTCTATATGGCAACTGACCAAATTTGTAATCAAAAAATTCATCAATAGAACCAGTGTAAAAAATTCGAGCATCTTTTACTAGCTCAGGGTTAGTTTTCTTATAATCACTAAAATCTGTTTTTAAACAAATATCAATATTCGGATGATTTAACATTTTTTCAACAACACTTGTATAACCATCTAAAGGAATACCTTGATATTTATCTTGGAAATATCTGTTATCTTTACTCAAAAATACAGGAACTCGAGCAGTCACAGCACCATCTACCTCTTTAGGCGAAACACCCCATTGTTTAGTTGTATAATTTAGGAATATTTTTTCATAAACATAATTTGCTAAATATTTTAAATCTTCATCATCTTGCTTTTGGAATTCTAAAATTGGAACTTTTTTATTATATTCAAAAGTTTTTAAAAGTTTTTCTTCCAATCTTTTAGCCATTGTTTCTGGGAAAACTTGATACAAAGTATTAAAATTAAACGGAATATGTGCTTCTATACCATCTAAAATTCCAACAACTTCATGCATATAAGTATTAAATGAAGTAAACTTTTTCAAAAAAGCCCAAACTTTTTCATTATTTGTATGAAAAATATGTGAACCATATTTATGAATCATAATACCGTTTTCATCTCGATAGTCGTAACTATTTCCTGCAATGTGGTCTTTTTTATCAATTACAATAACTTTTTGATTTAATTCTTCAGCTAACAAATACGCAATAGTAGCTCCCGAAAATCCTGCACCAACTACAATATTTTGCACTATATTCCCTCCAACGGTTTAAATTGTTTCTTCTTAATCAAATTATGCAACTTTATCCTAGATTTATATAACATCTTGAGTATAATGTTTATATTAACTTCTAAAATTGATATATTAATCATATCACAAAAGATTACTATTATTTATCATAATTAACAAAATGTATAGATTATTCAATATAAAAAAAATACTTAATACT
>JBNMKP010000119.1:0-5220 GCA_050874405.1 bacterium | reverse complement strand
GTCGCAACTTCATTGGTCAAAGAAGATATTTTTTCTTTTAATGATTTAATTGTTTCAAGTTTTTTGTTGTTTTCCTTGAAATTTGCAACTTGTTCTTCCAATGTCGCAATTTGGTTTTTCAAATCTTGGATTTCTTCATCTGAATCGTCTGAGAACTCATAAGTATCCGATTCGGATTCCATAAATTTAATAGCTTCCAATCCTTTAACTTGTGGAATTGCTGCTCCCAAAAATGATACGGCTTTTAAATAAGCACCTTTACCTTCAAGATTTCTGTATAATTCAACAGAAACTTTTTTGTATTTACCATCATTAACATCTTTTTCAAAAGTTTCAGGAACATCTTTAAAAGCAACTTTTAATTTATCGCCCTCAGCTTTTACTGTTTCAACCCAGCCATACGCAGGACCAGATTGTTGATGGTCGATTGTAATCGGAGCTTCACAGAATGTTGGATCGTAATTTTTTGCAATTTGTGCAATTTCTTTTTTTGTAAAATTACCTTGTGGATATTTTCCTGCTTTAAATACTTCAAAAAATTTCATAATTCTAACCTTTTTAAATTTCTAATAAGTGTCCTTTTCGGAATTTGTATATTCTCACTATAACCGTTGCACCAAGTGAGTTTCAAAAGTTTTTTGCAAAACTTTTTGCTTTGCATAGTTCAATGTAAAAATCTATGCAGAAATCTTTTGAAAAACGCACCCCATAAGGTTTAGAGTGTAAATATACAAAAAAAGGACGAAAGTCCTTCTTTCTTCTTTCTGATAAAAAATACATTTAGGAGTAATATGGAAATATTTGAACAACTATCCCCATTTGTTGAAAATATAGGCTTTCCGGCTTTAATTTTTGCGATTTGGTATATTTATCACCAAGCACAAGTTAAGGCTTTTGAAAAAATTATTCAGAATAATTTTGAGATTTTGAAAGACCTGTTGGAAACAAATCAATATCACGCAGCAATTCTTTCAAGAATAGAAAGCAAAATCGACAACAACCTTTGGTGTCCGATTTTGAAAAAGGAGGTCGTGTAAATGAATCCGGAACGACTTCAACTAAAAGGAATGCTTGCAGAAAGTAAAAAACGCTTCCGTACATTGGATACGGAAGCGTCTGGGCAAATCATTTTAATTCGGGCATTGTTAAATCCATATGAAGAAATTTCAAATTTGGATACCGATAAAACCCTTGTAGCAATGAATCGATTACATTCTATAAAAAATGAAATGAAAAATTTGGCTGAAAAAATTAAGAATTTGGAGGCTGAATTTGAATAGTAAGCAACATTTATTTAACGAAGCAGAACGCCAATACTTGTATGAATATAAAACATTAGATGAAATATCATCCACTTTAAATCTTCACAGAAATACTTTGATTATCTGGAAAGAAAAAGGCAATTGGGACAACAAGCGAAAAGCATTCTTGAAATCTAAACAATCATTCCACGAGGAGCTTTATGAATTTGCTCGAAAGTTGATGAAAGACATAACTTCAGATATTGATGCTGGAGAAAAAGTTGATCCGGGGAGAATGTATGCTTTTTGTAAAATTATTCCAATGTTTACCAAAGTCAAAGATTACGAAGACATTGTGGCTAAAAAAGAGCAAAAAGAAACACGCAAGGGGCTTACACCTGAATTGATTGCACAGATTGAAGAAGAAGTGCTAGGAATTACCCCAAATGACAACCAAAATGAAGAAAACTAAATTTTTCTTACCGTATCAAATGCGGTGGTTAAAAGATAATTCAAAAGTAAAAATCTGGGAAAAATCCAGAAGAATAGGAGCAACGTATGTTCAAAGTTATGAAGATGTAAGAGATTGTGTAAAGCGGATTGTACCTGCCGTTTGGTTCTCTTCTGCCGATGAATCTGCTGCTCGTGAGTATATTGATTACTGCAAACAATGGGCAACTTTGTTTAATATTGCCGCAAAAGATTTGGGCGAACAGGTTTTAGACAAAGAAAAAGATATCAAAGCGTATGTTATCCAGTTTTCAAACGGAACAAAAATTCACGCATTATCTTCAAACCCTAAAGGTTTTCGTTCTAAAGGTGGAAAAGTCGTTCTTGATGAATTTGCATTCCACAATAATCCTGCCGAACTTTGGAAAGCTGCACGGCCTTGTATCACTTGGGGATATCCACTAAGGATACTTTCTACACACAACGGTCAAAGTTGTCTTTATTACAAGTTTTTAGACCAAGTTGAAAGAGGTAAATTAAAGTGGAGTCACCATAAAACTCCGATTCAACTTGCAGTAGCAGAAGGTTTGGTTGATAAAATTTTCGGAAGAAAAACAACCAAAGCAGAACAGGAAGAATGGCTAGATGAAGAACGCAAAAACTGTTTTGATGAATACACTTGGTTACAGGAATATTGCTGTGTTGCAATAGACGAAGCCTGTGCATTTCTGCCGTATGAACTCATCACTCCTTGCGAGATGACAGATGTTTTAAAATCACTTGAAACAATAAAAGGTGATTTGTATGTCGGAGTTGATATCGGCAGAAGAAAAGATTTAACCGTAATTTGGTGTTTGGAAAGATTTGAGAATTCTAAATACACAAGAAAAGTTAAAGTTTTAGAAAAGACTCCGTTTCATATTCAGTACGAAATAATTTCCGCAATATTGATGCATCCAAAATTAAGACGTTGTTGTATTGATAGTACAGGAATCGGAATGCAACTTGCTGAAACTGCACAAAAAGATTTCGGCAAATACCGAGTCGAGACCGTTATGTTCACCAACAAATCCAAAGAAGAAATGGCTTACAATTTGAGGACAAATTTTGAAGATAAATCGGTATTTATACCAAACGACCACGATATTCGAGAGGATTTGCACTCAATAAGAAGAGTTGCAACCAAAGCAGGAAACATACGTTTTGATGCAGATTCTTCTGAAGTAAACGGACACGCAGACAGATTTTGGGCATTAGCACTAGCTCTTATTGCCTGTTCTGTTCCGTATTCATCCGTAGATATTACAACTCGAAAAAAATATGAAACACTCAAGATGACTCAAAATTTTTAAAATCGATTTTAAGACCTGTAAAAATATGTTGAATGATAATTTATACCAATGTACCCCATAAAATTTAATACAGCCGTTTTTGAACACTTTTTGAACGGTATGCACCGGCAGTGTGTGAAGTCAAAAAATGACTTTTGATTAAAAAAGGCATTTTTGACGAAACCGTTCTTTAGCGACGTAGGATGTTGAGGCTGTGGAACGACTAGTGGAACAGAGCCGAGACACCCACAGGAGCAAACTATTTATTAATTAAAATACCCCAAATTTATTAGGAGAAAAAATATGACAAAAGAGCTTACACTTCCATCCGGTAAAATTGCAAAAATCGAAAATGGAAAAGGATATGATTTATTGCAAGCACAGATTAAAGCTAAAACACCAGATGAGATTCCTTATGCTTTAATTGCAGAATTAACTGAAATTGACGGATTAAAACTTGTGTATGAAGACATTTTGCAACTTGATTTAGAAGATGTAATTGTGCTTCAGGAGGAAATTTCGGGGAAGTTAAAGAAAAAAGCTCCGACAACTCCAAGCAAGGAAACAAATCCTACTCCCTGCCAGACAGTCAATCAATAATCCACCTTGCTAAAGTTACAGGTTGGCAATATTCAGAAATATCTGAAATGCCAATCCAAACTTTAGTATATTGGTGTTCACAAGCAATCAAGTACACGAATAATCGAAACAAAGAATTAGAAGAACAATGCTCGACTCAATGATGAAAGTTTCATTAACGCTTGTAGCCTTTGATAAAATGTCAAAGGTTATTCGTGATGCTGTAAACACTTCCAATTCTGAATTTGATAAAATGCAGGATAAGATAAAAAATCTTTCTTCCGATTTAGAAAAAGTTGGAAAAGCTGCAACGATTGTTGGTGGAAGTTTGATGGCATTTAGTGCTGCTAATTTAAAACTTGCAGCTGATTTTAGTGCCGGTATGACAAATGTTTCTACTTTGATTGATACAAATGTGGAAAATTTTGATGCTATGAAAGAAGAAGTTTTGCAAATTGCGAAAAGAACTCCTGTTGCACTTGATGGTTTAACCTCTGCACTTTATGATATCCGTTCTGCCGGAATTAGTGCAAATATGCAGTTTGAAGTTTTGGAAAAATCTGCTCAACTCGGTTTAACTGGTTTAGGTTCAACTTCTGAAGCTGTTGACTTGGTTACATCTTCTTTGAATGCTTTTAATCTGAAAGGAAAAGAAGCTGAAAAGCTATACGATACGATTTTCAAAACAGTTAAATTCGGTAAAACAACAATTTCAGGTATTGCTCAGGGTTTTGGTTCTGTAGCGGGAACTGTTGCTGCATCTAATATTAAATTGGATGATTATTTAGCGGCAGTTGCCGCATTAACAACAACTGGACAACCGGCAGCACAAGCACACCACCAATTGAAAGCTGCGATTGCAGGTATGCTTAGAGAAACTGACGATTCTAAGAAAGTCTTTAATACTCTTGGAGTTAAATCTTTTAAAGAATTAATCCAAAAATCCGGAGGTATGGTAAACGCATTTAAAGCCATAACTAATTGTGTCGGTGGTAACGAATCTGCAATTTTGAGTTTGTTCGGTTCTACTATGGCATATAATGCAGTTTTAGGTTTAACAACAAAACAAAATAAAGCATACGTTGAAACTATAAATTCTATGAGATATGGAACATCTTTAATCGATGAAGGATACCAAAAACAATATAATACTGAACATGCAATGATGCAAAGATTGAAAAATATGTCTCAAGTAATTGGGATCCAGCTAGGTGAAGCTATTGCTCCTGCATTTGGTAAAGTTTTAGATTTTGGTGAATCCACATTAAATCTGTTAGATAAAATGTCTCCACAGATGAAAAGTTTTGTTGCTATATCTATTGCAGGACTGGGGATTCTTGCGACAAGTTTTGGTATTGCTTGCCTTATGGGTAGTAAACTCCTTAAATTTTATGGAGGATTTTTATCTAGAGCTAGAGAATTAACTCCTGTTTTGGTTCAAAATTCTGCAAATATATTGGAATCAATGGGATTAAAAACAACGGCTAAAAACCTTACTTTAGGTTATAACCTAAAAGGTGGAGCAAATATTGGTAGTGGATTATTCTCAGATATTAAAAGAATAGATAGTAATCTCAGAAAAGGAATTGTTACCGGCTTTAAAGAATTTCCAAGTAATG
>JBNMKP010000118.1:0-5241 GCA_050874405.1 bacterium | reverse complement strand
CAATTTGTGACCCTAACACTCCAAAAGCTTTACCTTTAATCAAAGTTGACGAACCAACATTGCAAATGAACTTCTCTGTAAATGATAGTCCATTTGCAGGTACAGAAGGTAAATTCGTTACTTCAAGACAACTTAGAAAACGTTTATATACAGAACTTGAAAAGAACGTAAGTTTAAGAGTTGAAGACACAGATTCAACAGATTGTTTCAGAGTTTCAGGCAGAGGCGAACTTCACTTGAGTATTCTTATTGAAACAATGCGTCGTGAGGGTTATGAATTTGCAGTATCAAAACCGGAAGTAATCTACAAGACAATCAACGGTGAACACTGTGAACCTTATGAAAACTTAATTATTGATGTTCCTGAAGCTTATGCCGGTAGTGTTATTGAAAGATTATCAAACAGAAAAGCTGAAATGAAAGATATGCAAACTTCTAAAGGAAGAACAAATCTAACATTCCATATTCCTGCAAGAGGTTTAATCGGTTTCAGAAGTGAATTCATCAGAATGACAAGAGGTGAAGGTATTATGTACCACACATTCTTACATTACAGACCTTATGCAGGGGATATTCCTCGTCAAAGAAGCGGATCAATCATCGCTTTTGAACAAGGTGAAGCTATTCCATACGCATTAGCTCAATTCGAAGATAGAGGTGTATTCTTCATCACCCCTAAAACAAAAGTTTATAGAGGAATGATTATCGGAGAATGCAACAGACCTCAAGATATTCAAGTTAATATCTGCAAAACTAAAAAACTTACAAATATGAGAAGTTCAACAGCAGATGTTATGGTTACTCTTCAAGCTCCAAGAATTCTATCTTTAGAAGAAGCTCTTGAATATATTGGAGATGATGAATTAGTTGAAATTACTCCAGAAAATATCAGATTAAGAAAAGCTGATTTAACTAAGAAAATTTACAACTAATAAAACATAAATCAGAAAAAAAAATTATAAAAGACGGATTAAGCGTAAAACTTAACCCGTCTTTTTGTTTGTAAAATCATAACCAACCGAGCAATACATTAAAATCTTTTTGTGATATTCTAAAGATATGACATGGAGAGGTTTTAGGGTTTTAATAACAATAATTTTAGTTGCATTGTTATGCAAAGCTTGTCTTGTAAAAGATGTTGTTCCTAAAAATCAAAAAAAGATTCAAACAACATCTGATAATTTACAAGTAAAATATCCTGCTCCTAAAAATGTTACAATTAACGGCATTGATTATCTTGAATCAACTGCTCCAATTGGAAGTTTCGGAGGAGAATTAGTTTCTTCTACAATTGGCGAAGGTCCTAAAACATTCAATCCTTTCAACTGTAAGGACAACACCTCACAAACAATGGCAAGTGTAATGTATGACGGATTATTGACATCTGACCCGATTACAGGTCAACCAACCCCGAAACTTGCGAAATCTTTTTCAATCTCTCCAGATGGAAAAACTTATACAATTAAACTTCGCCACGGAATAAAATGGTCTGACGGGAAACCAATAACAGCAGATGATGTTGTTTTCACATGGAACGATATCATTTTTGCAGGTTTTGGCGATACCTCAACCAGAGATTCTATTGTAATTGACGGGAAACTTCCAACAGTCACAAAAATTGACAATTATACAGTTGAATTCACAACTCCAAAGCCTTTTGCACCATTTATAAGAATGTTATCAACTTCTATTGCGCCAAAACATGTGTTCATGCCTGCAATTAAAAAAGGGACAGCCTATTTTGATTCGTTTTTATCAACAAATACAAAACCATCAGATTTTGTAGTATCAGGAGCATTCAAATTGAAAGAATATGTTCCTGCGCAAAGAGTTGTTTTTGAACGGAACCCTAATTACTATGAAATAAATTCAAAAGGACAAAAACTTCCATATTTAGATAAGCTTGTTTATTTAATTGTAGGAGATTTGAATAACGAAGTTTTGAAATTTGAAGCAAAAGAACTTGATGTTATTTCATTACAAGGTTCAAAAGTTGCAAGGTATAAGTCATTAGAACCTCATTCTGATTTCAAACTATACAATCTTGGACCTGATACAGGAACAATGTATCTATCAATGAATTTGAATAACAGAAAAAATGATAAAGGGAAATATTATGTAACCCCAGACAAGCAAATGTGGTTTCAAGATTTAAACTTTAGGAAAGCCGTAGATTACGCTATAGATAGAAAAAATATGGTTCTAAATATTGCAAACGGAATTGGAGCACCATTATTTACGCCAGAAAGTTTAAATTCTATATATTTGAACAAAAATCTAAAACCTTATGATAAAAATTTAAATAAATCAAAACAACTACTAAAAAAATCCGGTTTTTATCTTGATAAAAAAGGAAAACTTTTTGATAAACACGGGCATAGAGTAGAATTTGATTTATACACAAATGCAGGAAACACAGAACGTGAAGCAATTGGTGTAATGGTAAAACAAGACCTTGAAGATTTAGGAATGAAAGTTAATTTCAAGCCTATCGAATTCAATTCTCTTGTCAATAAACTCGTAAGTACTTATGACTGGGATATGGTAATTATGGGGTTAACAGGTTCTCCTCTTGAACCTAACGGAGGAAAAAATGTTTGGTTATCTGACGGAAGACTTCACATGTTCAACCAACGAACACCGCAAGAGGGTAAAGCAAAAATTTTGCCGTGGGAAAAAGAGCTTGACTACTTATATACACAAGGAGCATTAGCAACAAAATTTGAAGACAGAAAAAAATATTATGACAAATATCAAGAAGTTGTCTATAACGAAAAACCAATGATTTACATTTATTCGCCAATTAGAATTGTTGCATTGCGGAACAAATTTAAAAATATCTACCCGTCAAGTCTTGGCGGAATTACACATAATATTGAAGAAATTTATATAGGAGAATAATAAAAAGTGGAAACCTTAAAATACATATTAAAAAGAATAATTCAAACAATACCGCTTCTTATTATTGTGTCTTTAATAAGTTTTTTCATAATAAGACTTTCACCTGTTGACCCATTAGCAGAATTGAAATTAAATCCATCAGTATCTCCTGCAACAGTTGAAAAAGAAAAACAAAGATTAGGTTTAGATAAACCAATAATTATACAATACGGTAAATGGGCTTGTTCCTTTGTCCGAGGAGATTTAGGTGTAACTTCAACCGGAGAAAAAGTTAGTCAAAAATTAAAAGAAAGAATTCCAAATACCTTACTTTTAACAAGTATTGTAATCTTTTTAACATGGCTTGTCGGAGTTCCGCTAGGAATTATCGCAGCTGTCAATTGGAAAACACCTTTTGATAGGTTATTAACAGTTCTGACAAGTATAGGAATGGCAATTCCATCATTCTTCTTTGCGGTTTTATTGTTAATATTTGCAGTAAAAACAGGGTGGTTTCCAATAGGAGGTTTAACTAGTCCAAATTTTTCTGAAATGACTTTTGGAGCAAAATTTTTGGATATTACACATCACTTAATCTTGCCTGTTCTTGTCTTATTTACAATTTCTCTTGCAGGATTACAAAGACAAATGAGAGCGAATATGCTTGATGTTTTAGATAGCGATTATGTAAAATTTGCTAGAGCAAAAGGATTGCCCGAATTTACGGTTATTTATAAACACGCTTTACGGAATGCAATAAATCCGATGATTACGCTGTTAGGTTTTGAATTTGCAGGACTATTAAGCGGAGCAGCATTAACGGAATATGTTTTTCAGTATCCGGGGCTTGGAAGATTAATCCTTGAAGCGGTTATGAAATCAGATATAAATCTTGTTATGGCATCATTGATGATGGGTGCTGTAATGCTTGTATTAGGTAATTTAATTGCGGATATTCTTTTAATCATCACAGATCCGAGAATTAGGGTGAAATCATGATTAAAGAAGTTTTACAACAATTATGGAAAGACAAATTTGCAAGAATTGCCCTTATTGTTTTGGGTATAATTTACCTTACACTGTTTTTCGCAGATTTTATCGCATCTTATACAAAAGATTTTTCAGATAGGACAATGGCTTATGTTCCACCGTCAAAAGTTTTTACAATTGATGAAAAGGGTAAACTATCCAAACCTTATACATATAACTATACAAGAGAATTTAATCCTCAAACACTTGAAATAGAATACAACTTAGACAGAAGTCAAAAACACTATATAAAATTCTTCTCTCATGGAGAACCTTATAAATTTCTTGGATTAATCCCTATGAAAAGACACCTTGTTACGACAGATTCAAACGGAAGACTGTTTTTACTTGGCACAGATATAAATGGGCGAGATGTATTTTCAAGACTTCTATTTGGCGGACGAATTTCTATGACTATCGGATTTTTGGCATTATTTGTTTTATTCCCGATAGGACTGTTATATGGAGGAATTTCCGGTTACTTTGGCGGAAAAGTTGACATGATTATGATGAGATTTGCAGAAGCGGTAATGTCTATACCTAGCTTTTACTTACTTATAATTCTTGCTTCAATTCTACCATCTGGCATGACAAGTACTCAAAGATTTTTGCTTATTGTTATAATTTTAGCTCTTATCGGCTGGGCAGGATTTGCAAGAGTCGTAAGAGGAATGGTTTTGTCTATCAAAAATCAAGAATACATTCAAGCGGCTCAATCAATTGGAGCATCAAAAATGCGAATAATTACAAAACACATTTTGCCACAAACGACAAGTTTTGTTATTGTCGCTATGACATTATCAATTCCGTCATATATTTTATCAGAATCAGGGTTAAGTTTTTTAGGTTTAGGAATTCAACAACCTGACGCAAGTTGGGGTAATATGCTCAAAGAAGCACAAGAATTCACAAATATCTTATACAGACCTTGGCTTTTAACCCCCGGATTTTTAATTTTTGTATCAGTTTTGGCATTTAACCTAATAGGTGATACCATAAGAGATGTTTTAGACCCAAAAAGCAAAGTTAGATAACACACATAAAAGGAGAGCTATGGAAGTAAATCTGGATCATTTGACAAATATAATAAACCTTGAATATATGCTAAGAATTTTAATTGCTGTTATTTTTGGTTTTTGCATAGAATTAGAGAGAGAATTAACAAATAAATATGCAGGTTTAAGAACTCATATATTAGTTTGTTTAGGAGCTTGTGTATTCACACTTATTTCAATTTATGGTTTTCCGACTTTTGCAACCGGAGATAACGTAATTGTTAACCAAGCAACGGGGATAAGAGATACATCAAGGGTTGCAGCTCAAATCGTTACT
>JBNMKP010000117.1:0-5287 GCA_050874405.1 bacterium | reverse complement strand
GATCATTATCACTAGTATTACTTCCATCTGCAGTAATATTTTCATTGTTATTTTCATTATCAGATATTCTAGTTTCTGGTGTATCATCTACTCCTGGATTAGAAGGCTCTTGTGATGATTCATTATTATTTCCTGATGTGCTTACCGGATAAATATTTATGCTATTACTATCCATAGCAGATTTTATTTCGATTTTACCCTTTTTAGTAGCACGTCTTCCCCAACTATCTTCAACAATATAAGTTATTTCTTGTTCTCCTAATTTATCATAATCAACATTATCATCATTTACAGTTACTTCTGTTGGACTTATATTACCATCATGATCATCAGTTATTTTTAAACTATCTGGAGCTTTTAATAAATTACCTTTATAATATGGAATTGCTTCATCCCCTCCAGTAATTACAGGAGCATTATTGTAGATATATTTTAATCCATCACTTGCAATTTTAAATCTACCATTTTCCATTTTATCTTTTTGTTCTTCTAAAGTAAGTGAAGCTTTATTTTTAATTCTTCTAGTTTCACTTTCAGAATTATCTTTCTCACTATTTGTTCTATTACTTATCACTATTGGAGAAATAGCTTTATTAAAAATTCTACTTTTATTTCTCATTTATCTGTTCCTTTCTTTAGTTAATTTGTTCTCTTTAAGACTACATACTTCAACACAAAGATAACATAAAATAAATTTGTGAACAATAAGACTACAAAAATTTACAATTTAGGACGAAAAATATTTGCTAGAAGGAAAGAATTAGGAATGTCACAAAACTCATTAGCCGAAAAACTCGACATTTCAAGAGAACATTTAGCAAAGATTGAAACCGCCAAACGAACAGTTAGTCTTGATTTACTAATTGAAATCGCTGATGCTTTAAATACGAAAGTCAAAGATTTAATAGACTTTTAAAACTTCGTGATAAAATTAAGAAAAAGGAGTTTTTAATGGTTGATAAAATTATAATATTTTCTGGAAAACAATACTCTGGCAAAGACACTGCAGCTAAAATTATGCTTGATAAAATGCCAACATTTAAACGTTGTGCAATGGGCGATATTATAAAATTGACCTATGGAAAAGAAAAGAATCTAACACTAGAAGAAATTGAGAAAAACAAAGCTCAATATAGACCAGATTTGATTGAACTTGGGAATTGGGGACGAGCACAAGACCCAGATTATTGGCTAAAAAAGATTATCGAACAATCTGGGAATATAATTGTCACAGATGTACGAGTTCCGCATGAATATGAGGTTTTCAAAAATGCAGGAGCTATCACAATCAGAGTTGAAGCCACACGTGAAACCCGTTCTCAAAGAGGAACACTAGTTGGCGAAAATGATATTACAGAAGTTGGTCTAGATAACATTACTGATTGGAATTTTACAATAGATAATAATTCAGATTACGAACATCTAAAAGAACAAGTTCTAAAAATTACTAAAAAAATCAAATAACCTTATTTGAAAATCAAAACAGCAATCAAAGCTGAAATAATTATTGGAATGTTATAAATTAAAAATGTCGGAACACATGTATCCCAAATGTGGTTATGTTGCCCATCAGCATTTAACCCTGCAGTAGGTCCTAATGTAGTGTCTGATGCAGGAGAACCTGCATCACCTAATGCTGCAGCAGCCGATAAAACAATTATTATTGACGGAATACTAAAACCTAATTTTAAACATATTGGAATATATAAAACAGCTAAAATCGGAATTGTACCAAAAGAAGTTCCTATTCCCATAGTGATAAACAAACCAACAAACAACATTGCACCTGCGGCAACAACTTTACTTGAGCCCATAAATGGAGTGATTGAATTCACGAGAGAATCAATTCCGCCGGTTGCTTTCATAACACTTGCATAACCTGCGGCAACAAGCATTACAAATGCGACATAACCCATCAAACCAACACCCTCGTTGATTAATTTATCCATTTTATCGTGATCAATTGCTTTAAATCCAAAAATTACTGACAAACCAACCAAAGCACCTAGAGGCAAAGAATTTGTCCATAACTGAACAACCAATGTAATAACAGCCGCGACAAGAGTTATATAATGACTTCTATTGAGTGTCAAATCTTCATTTTCAGTCTGTTCCTTAACCTCAACTTCTTCATAAGTTCTAGGTTTTCTATAAAGAACAAACACGGCAATTAGTAAGCCGATAAACATACCCAGCCCTAAAATCCAATTGTATTTCCAAATCTGACTCTTGATTACATCAACTCCATTTTGCATCATATTTTCCGCAATCAACCCTTGGAATATCAAACCAAACCCTGCGGGAATTGCAATATAAGGAGCTTCCAACCCAAAAGCTAGACCACAAGCAACAGCTCGTCTATCAAGTTTCAATTTATTCATCAAACTCAATAATGGAGGAACTAAAATCGGAATAAAGGCAATATGAACAGGAATCAAGTTTTGAGAAAGAATTGCAATACAAGTCAAAATTGCAATTAACAAATATTTGTTAGACTTAATTGCATGAGCAATCTTTTTTGCCAAAATTGGAGCAAGTCCTGTATGAGTCATAGAAGCCGCAAAAGCTCCCAACAAAATATAACTCAAAGCAGTTTCGGAATTTCCGCCCATTCCATGAATGAAAATATTCATAACTTCATTCAAACTAATATGCCCAACAATTCCACCAACTACAGATGAGATAATCAATGCCAACAAAACATTTATTCTGCATAAACACAATATGCAAAGCAAAATAACTGAAACTATTATCGGGTTTGTAATAAATGTTAGCATAATATTCCTGTCAAAATTAGACTAACATAAAAATACAACAATTACACAATTCTATTGCAAAAATCATCTTCTGATAAAGATTTACCGGTAATTTCAAACATTAATTCTTCATCAGTCTTTGTTGAACCAAATTTAAATAAATTAGAATTCAAAAATTCCGCAGTTTTTGTGTTTTTACTAATTTCACCCAATTTATCCGTTAAAGAGTTATACAATTGAGCTTTAATTAAAGCTGCTCTAAAGTAGTTTTGATAATACCCTGGGTGTGACAAATAATGAGGGATTGTAGCCCATTCATTGTTTAAATCAGTATTCTCACCACGAGATAAGTATTTTTGTTTCATCTCTTTCCACAACAATTTTAAATCTTGTTCAGGATTCTTGTACATTTCTCGTTCAAATTCAATAATTTGCAATGAACGGTTTACAAATCTTGCATCATCTTTTTTCAATTCAACTTTGAATTTATCTAAAATATCAGCTGGAACAATTTCAGATAAAATATTTTCTGTTTTAGGTAAATCACCCATCATCATTGCAACAGCCTCTGTCATCGCACAAGACGAAGGTTCTTGATCTAAAAATGGCATAGTTGTATCAAGTGCAATATCATAAACACAATGACCCAATTCGTGCAAAATAGTATCTAAACTATTTGCATTATTTGTTAAATTTGCTAAAATTCTTGCATCTTTCCCTGGTTTGATGCAGAATGCGAAACCATGAGTATTTTTACCTTTACGAGGGAATAAATCCAAAGTTATCCCAATATTTTCAACATCATAACCCATATTGTTGTAGACAGATTTTGCAATGTCTACAACTTGTTCTTTCGTTTTAAAACAAGAATTTACAGCTTTTTCCGGAGTGTCATCTGTCAAAAGCCCATAATGATAATCACGTAATTCCTTTGAATTTATACCAAAACTTTTTGCTAAAATTTCTTTTCTTTCTTCATCAAATTTTGCAGAAACATCTTTTGTTTTAGAATAAACACCAGATAATAATTCGTCCAATTTTTTAGGAGAAATCTCATAAGAATCATCAATCATATAGTCAAAATACGTGTCATAGCCTTTATTTTTTGCATAAGCATTTCGCATTTTGACAAACTCAACCAAATCATCAGCAATAACATCTCCAGCTTTAATTTTAGCGTCATAAGCTTTTTTACGAGTTTCAACATTTGTTTCAGTTTCTAAAATTTTGTTAATTTCAGCCTTTGAAATTTGATTTCCATCAAGCATCATTACGTAAGAATTAAATTTTGCAGCAATTTCATTTTCCTTATCTCTCAATGCTTTTAATTCATTACCGGATTCTATTTCATTATAGAAAGCTTTAACTAAATCTTTTAATTGTTTTGCTAAATGTTTATCTTCTAATCCTATATTTTGAATTTCTTTCAACTCTTCATATAAAGCTTTATCCTTGAATAAATCACTCATTTTTTCTTGAGAAATTGTATATTTTTTCAGATTTTCATCTGTAGAATTTATATAAAAATTCCAAGCCGCAAGTTCTGACTCATAACTTTGAGCTTCCAACTTAGAACTGAATTCATTTCTTAACTTTATATATTTTTCAAGATTATTCATAGGAATATAAAACCTTTCTTTTTTATTCGTTGTGTTTTTATTTAACATTAATTTCATAACAAGGATAAGCTTTTGAGCAACCCTCTAAACGTTGAATTTTTATAGTTACGTCGGATTTTTTAATTCTAAATTGATTTGAAAAATTTCCGAGTTCCATTTTTTTACTATCATTTGGTACGATATAATATTTGTAAAAATCATCACCCGTATCATTCAGAACGACAAACTTGTTATGCAATTTAGATTGCTTTAAGTTATATGTTCCTTTTTCTAATGTTGACACATCAATAATTTCATAACCTTTTAAGAGTTTTGATACCTCTTTTTTAGATAATTTTCTTTGAACAAATTTCACTCCATTAAATAATACTTCATAGTATTCGAAAGTTTTCGGATAATAAGAATACAATTTTTTACCAACAAGAAATTCTTGACTCCCCTCACCAATCAAAACAGGTTCTTTCGGAACTTGAGCATTTCCGGTCAACAAGTGATAAGACGTTAACCCTGTATTATCAATAGATTCTTGAACTTGCAAAATAATATCTTCTTTAGATTCATCAGAATCGGTTTCTTTATATTTAGACCAAGAGTGAGCATTCATATTATATGTCCACAATTTTTGACCAATAGTTGGAATCATAGAATTTGCTTGCTCTTGTTTTTTACTATCTGTATAAACCATAAACCACGAAAATAGAACAATAATTATTAATAATATAATAGAACCAATTATATAATTTTTCTTCATTTCTCTCCTCTTCACCCAATAATTACACCAAAACAATAGCACAAACAACCAATAGATACTATTCCTCATTACTAAAAAATAATTAGCCAAATAGAGAATAGATTAAAAAGTTCTATAAGAGTTTAATATAATTAATCTTTTTCATACTTCCAGCTATTCTT
>JBNMKP010000116.1:0-5315 GCA_050874405.1 bacterium | reverse complement strand
TTCTTTCTCTTAAACTATCTGCATCCTCGTCATCTGCTCCACCTGAAGATATTGTTGTGCTTTCAACCGTTGAAATATAACTTAGTGGAGTTATTAAATTATTGATTGAACCAATGATATAATTATTTCCACCTGCACCCGCAGTTTCACAAACAGATTCAACTTCAACAGATAGTTCACCTGTTTTTATAATAGCATCGCTTGTTGTTTGAAAAATAAATAATCCGTCTTTAGTTTCAACTTCCGTTCCTTTCGATATTCTGAAATCAAAATCAAGAGGTTTTTCAACAGAAAATTTAAGAGTTGTTTTTGCAGAATTTGCAAGTAGTTTTGTTACACCTAAAGGTTCACCGATATGTTCTAAAATCTCTAACGGAGCATAACTCAATAGATTTTGTTTTGCAGTTTCTTGAATTTTCATTCTCAAGACAGTTTCACGATAAGCACCAACATCCACCATTAACCTTTCGATTTGAGCAGGTTGAAGAACTTTACCTGACTTCTGTTCGTAAAGTTCAATCCATTCTTTGATTATGTTGTCTGGGTTTCTCTCAATAAAATTAGGTTCAGGTAGTTTTGTCATAGGGTAATTTCAGCAGTTCCTTTTGTATTAGAATCTTTTAATGTCCATTCAATTTTTACGGTAATTATTTCTTGGTTAATTTCAACGGATACAGAATTTATTGTTATTCTTGTTTCCCAAAGATTTATTGCATCAATAGTTTCTCTTGTTATATTTGGTACTATTTCATTTACTGGATAATCTACATATTTATGAATATCTGAGCCGAACGTCGGTCGATGAGGAACAGAACCTTTGGGTGTGGTAAGAATTATTGCAATACATTGGTTGATATCATCAGCACCTTCTGCGACAGAACCAATGGTATTTAATCTTAATTGCCAATCAACATAGGTTATTTCGTTTAAATTTGTCATATTGTTTCCTTTGGAACAGATGTCGGGCTTCCTTGATTCCCTGTATGGGTATGAGAATTGTATTTATCTCTAATTACTTGCATTGATGAGGTTTTATCTGTTATATCCGAATTTGATTTAATTCCGTTGGTATTTGTAAAAGTTCCATCGTGTTCAATGTTCCCAACCAATTTTATATTCTGAAATACAACCGTAAGAGTTTGAGTTTCTTTATTTGCATTAATAGAAGAACCATCTTCAAGATTCATAGATATTTCGTTTTCAGATTGCACAACTGGAATATCTTCCGAAGAATAAATTGAACCTAATATTACTCCGTCTTCTGAATTCTTATCCATAAGGCAAACAACTTGTTCGCCAATATCCGGCATAATATAGAATTTGTCTTTCAATGTCTTTGTTTGCAAAATTGGAAGCCAAAAGGAAGTTGACTCATCGTCTTCAAAACTTACACGAGCCTGAACAGTTATTGGATTAATTTGTGAAACGATTCCAAATCTTAACATATAATTTCCTCCTGTGGTACTCGGACTGCCGTCCTGCGTTCCTACGTCGGCATAGAACGGTTACGCACTTCGTGCTTCACACACTGCTCACGCTTTCCACCTCACAAAGAGTTTTGTAACCACTCATTTTATCTATAACATGTCTTGCTTGAGTTATATGGTATTTGCCTGAAAAGTGTCCGACACCTTTAATTTCAATATTTGTTCCTGCGATTAAATAAGGATTTCCAACAAAGTCAAGCGAACCTTCTATTTTTGTATCAGCAGTTCCAAGTGCGGCTTTAGCTTTCACAATCGCATCCTTACGATTTGAACATCTGACATTAATTTTTAAAGTATCTCCTTTAACAACTGAATCGTTTTTAGCAGAGGCTTTTACAGTTTTCTTTTTCTTTGGATCAAAATAACTTACTTGAACAGATTTATATTTTTGACTTGTTTTTTCTCTGAAATTTATATGAGTTAAATCTGATTTATAGAAGATTTGAGTGGATTTTGCACCTTTTAATTTTTTAACATCATAGAAAACGAGGTTATTTTCTGCAATTTTAAAGATATATCCATATTGTTCAGCAAGTTTTGTAAGAAAACTCAAATCTCGTTCTTTATTTTGGGTTATTCTATCCACACGAACATCTGCGACATTCCCAACCAAAGTGTATCCGTGCTTATCTGCTATTTCTTTTGCAATTTGTTTTAATGTTTTATTTTCGTATCCGACAGAATTTTTCTGACGAAGAGGCTTTTTAATTCCTGTTGCAAGAGCTTTAACAGTAATCGTATCCGGTGGCGTATCATATTCAAGCTCATCTATTTCAAAGATTCCACAGTTTAAAAGTTTTTCAGATTCATATCCAATATATGCTCGTAAACAATCACCTTTACTAGGAATCCAAGAGCCTTGCCATAACTTTTCTGAATCTTCAAAAGTTATGGATAATTCGTCAGATTCGCCATGTTCATTGTCCGTATATTCAATATTGGTAACATACGGAGAAACGTCTTTAGTTATATTTTTCTTTTCATAAAATAATTCAAAAATGGGGATTAACATTATTTAATCTTTCAAATTGGGGATTAAATAATTACTGAATGAGCTTATATTTTCTTAAAAAATCTGCCTGAAGTCTTGACAAAAACTGGATTATAGTAAATAATAATAAATGAGTAACCTAGGATTTTCTTCCTACGGCTTTGACCGTATAGATGCCTAGGTTTTTTGCTATCTGTATAGGTGCTTATAATTCAAAATTTCATTATATGTATTTAGAAAACTGGAATTATTTTCTACAACATTAAATCCGTCTGTTGGCAAATAAGACAAAATTTCAATAATTGTATTATATAAACCAAGTGTTTTTTCAGGACATTTAAAAATTTGTTCATAGTGAAAAATTCTATTTCTTAATTTTCTGATTGCATATAATTTTTTTGAAATAATAGAAATTTCAGGTCTTTTATTTGGATAATGTACAAATACGGACTTAAAGCATTGTTTTTTATTCCAGATACTTGCACTGTATTTCTTCATACAAAGATTAGTCCAAAACCCAAAGTTTAAATTCGCAATAATTTTTCCTGTTGTTATGGACTTTTTATTTGATTCACATTCTTTCTTTGTAATTTCATAAGCATTCATTAGAAGTTTGTAATCATCTTTTTTAAGTAAAGTATTATTTTTAATTTCATCTTCTAACCAAGTTTCTGAAATTTTACTTTTTATTGTAGTATTTATAGCATTTCTTAAAACGACTTCAAGAGTGCAAAGTTCAGGATATAATGCTTGAGAGATTTTGACATTATGATTATAACGGACTTTTACATCATCAATTGTGTCTTGTTCAGAATAAATGAACGCTTTTAATCTTTCAACACTATATATAGCAGCATATTTTTCAAGTTCGTTTTGATTAATCATGCGTAAATTATACTACAAACAGGCTATTCAGTAATTATTTAATTTTCAAAGTACAAACGATTTTGGGGTTATTTCTTCCAAGGAGGAAGCTCAAATTTAATAGTTTCAGAATCTTCCAAAATTGGAATTTTTAGTTTTATACCTGATGGTAAAATCGGTTCAATCGGAATCTCTGGATTTGCTTTAATTATTTCTTCATACAATGTCGAAGTTTGGTAGAATTTTTGTGAAATCAAATCCCAACGGTCAGAGTCTTTGGTTATGTAACTGTAATATTCGGTCATTATTTTTTCTTAATCCTATTAACGCTTTTTAAATCCTTTATCCTGTTTCTTCTTCTCAGGGATTTTTCCTGTGTATTCTTTTAGCCTTAAATCAACTTGGATAGATAAAATATCTCCTTCAGGAGTTGTTTGTTCTGTTGTTTTACCTATTTCTTCAATAACAAAAACTCCTATGTATTCACCATTTCCTTTTATAAATTTTAGTGGAGTTATTTTATCTGCAACTTCAATAATGTTTTTCAGTTCATCTTCCGGAACACAAAAAGAACGGTGAAAGTTTAAACGAATATTTTCTTCAAGAAGATTTTTGCCTAAATACTGTAAAACTGGTTTGTTTTCAATTCGATCATGTTGAACATAATTATATGAAACGGTTTCATCCCAACCGTTAAAGTAGGTTATTAATTCAAATTTTATATCGCCAAGTTGTGCAAACATTTTTTCTTCCTGTGGAGTTTTTATCACTCCGTTCAAAAACTCTTACGTCAGCGTAGAACGGTTACGCACTTTGTGCTTCACACACTGCTCACGCTTTTAGTAAGCTAACCTTTCTTTACGTTCGAATTCTCGTTTCATAATATTTACAACTTCGTCTTTGTGCCGCTTCAGAAGTTTTACAAACTCTTCTTTGGATTCTGTTCCTGAAATTGTAATTGTCGGATTGTATTGAACTATAAACGATGCTCCACTACTTGTACCAATTTTACCTTTGCTTACGTTCAAGGTTCCGTTTGTCATAAAGCTGAGAGTTTTAGTCATAGCATTTTTTAGTGGCATTGGTTTAATTGTACTTGCAATGGTTTCAACGATTTTTACTTTGTTTAAATCTTTGAGCGGACCAGTTTTAGCAGGAGAATGTGGCAAATGGTCTCGAATAACTTGAGCAACTTTTACAATACAATTTTTGACTTTTGCTAAACCTGACATTATTCCCTCTGCAAGCATACTTGTAATTTTTCTTCCACATTCAAATGCTTTTGCAACAAGTTCTGTTAATTTTACAATTATTCCAGCGATAGCTTTTCCGACACGCACCCCCATTGCTTCAGCTTTGCCTCCAGTATCTTCAACCGGTTGAATTAATTTCTTAAACCAATTAAATACTGCCTTAATCGGTTTCAAAATCGGTTCAATAGCTGTTCCAATTTGTTTAAATAAAGGCATTAAAGGTTTTAAGCCTTCAACCAAACCTTGCCATAATCCTTTAAAAAATCCTGCTATCGGTTTCCAGTATTTGTAGATTACAAGTGCTACAACTCCAATTGCAACTGCTATCCAACCAAGAGGTGAGGTTAACAAAGTAATTGAAAATGTACGAAGGGCAATAACAGCATTTTTGATTAAGTTTGGAATATTTAGAAAACCTGTTTTGAACGCATTTAAACCATTAACAAAATTAGTTGGAATTGCTTTTACAGAAGTTACAGTCCAATCTTTTAATGCAATAGCACTTTTTGAAACATTACTTGGAAATTCTTTAAAGCCGGTAACAATTCCTTTTCTGAGATTACTATCTATTCTTTTAATATCTGAGAATAATCCACTACCAATACTTGCTCCACCTTTTAGGTTATAACCTAAAGTAAGGTTTTTAGCCGTTGTTTTTAATCCCATTGATTCCAATATATTTGCAGAATTTTGAACCAAAACAGGAGTTAATTCTCTAGC
>JBNMKP010000115.1:0-5321 GCA_050874405.1 bacterium | reverse complement strand
TTCAAAGACTGCAAGAAATTGTTTTAGAGTTAAGAACTCTAAAAGAGAAAATTCAAAAGTTGGAGGATTACTTTGACTAAGAAGAAATCTTTAGCAGCAGCGGCAGAACGATTTTATGTTATTGAGCAAATGACGATGGTTGAAATTGCTCAAATTTTAAACGTTCACGAAAAAACAATTCAAAATTGGAAAGATGAATTTAATTGGGATGAAAAACGTACAAAATTTATTCAGACCAAACAATCTTTCCACGAAGAAATGTATAATTTCGCAAGAAAACTAATGAGCACTATTGAATTCGATATTGATAGTGGCAATAAAGTTGAGCAAGGCAGATTATATACGTTTGCCAAAATGTTGCCTTTTATAACTAAGATAAAAGAATATGAAGATTCAAAAAATGTAGTCAAAGATGACAAAGTAAAAGACATTACTCCTGATTTTATAAAAATGATTAACGAAGAATTCTTGGGGATAAAATCAAATGAGCTATAAACATTTTTTACCATACCAAATCAGATGGCTTAATGATAATTCTAAGATTAAAATTTGGGAAAAATCAAGACGTATTGGAGCAACTTATGTTCAAAGTTTTGAGGATGTTCAAGATTGTTTGAATAAAAAAGTTCCGGCTGTTTGGTTTTCTTCTGCTGATGAATCTGCCGCTAAAGAATATATTGATTATTGTGAGATGTGGGTTCGATATTTTCACGCTATTGCCAACAACACAGGTGTTGAAGTTATTGATAACGATAAAGATATAAAAGCTCTTGTTATTGAATTTAAAAATGGTACCAAAATCCACGCATTGTCTTCTAATCCTAAAGGATTTAGGTCAAAAGGTGGGAAAGTCGTTCTTGATGAATTTGCATTCCATAACAACCCCGAAGAACTTTGGAAAGCTGCGCGCCCATGTGTAACTTGGGGTTATCCTTTAAGAATTTTATCCACTCATAACGGACAAAATTGTTTGTATTACAAGTTTATAGACCAAGTAAACAAAGGACAACTCAATTGGAGTCTTCATAAAACTCCAATTCAAGTGGCTGTATCAGAAGGACTGGTTGATAAAATTTATCAAAGACAAACTTCTAAAGAAGAGCAGGAAGCTTGGATACAGAATGAAAAAGACAATTGTTTTGATGAATATACTTGGTTGCAAGAATATTGCTGTATTGCAGTTGACGAGGCTTGTGCATTTTTACCTTATGATTTAATTACAACTTGTGAAATGGATGATATTTTAAAACCTTTATCTGAAATCCAAAACGATATTTATGTCGGGATGGATATTGGAAGACGAAAAGATTTAACTGTTATTTGGGTTTTAGAAAAGTTTGAAAATGTTTTATACACAAGAGCTGTTATTGAATTACTTAAAATGAAATTTCAAAAACAAGCTGAAATATTATATGAAGTCTTGTCATTAAGAAATTTTAGAAGAAGTTGTATTGATGCGACCGGTATTGGAATGCAATTATCTGAAGATGCACAAACAAAATTCGGCAAATTCAGAGTTGAGCAAATTATGTTCACCAACAAAATAAAAGAAGAATTGGCTTATACAACTAGAACCAACTTTGAAAATAAAACCGTTTTTATCCCAAAAGAACACAATATTCGAGAAGATTTGCACTCAGTTAGAAGAATAACAACAACGGCAAATAATATTAGGTTTGATGCCAACCATTCTGAAAACGGACACGCAGATAGATTTTGGGCTTTATCTTTAGCACTTCACGCAGCAGGAAGTGGGCGAGGTGACATTAATATTTCAACTCGAAAAAGATATGAAACCTTAAAACTTGTAGAAGGCTTTTAAAGGCTCTTTAAAAATTTAGGATATAAGTTTATACCAAACATCACCCTAAAATTAAAATTAAATAAATTTAAACGACTTTTAAACAACATTTTATACTACCCCTAAAGGAAAAATTATGGCAAAAAAATTATCAGAAGAAATTGCAACTCGAAAACGAAGTATAAATTTTTATTCGTTGGGAACATATTTACCCGATCCTGATATTGTTTTAAAGAAACAAGGCAAAGATGTTAGGATTTACAAAGAATTATTATGCGATCCTCACGTTTTTGCTTGCGTTCAATCAAGAAAAGCAGGTGTTTTGTCTTTAGAATGGGACTTGAATCGAGGTTTGGATAAAGACAAAAATGCAGAATTGGTTGAAAAATTACTAAAAAAATTAAATTTAAATAAAATAATTAACGATATTTTAGATGCGGTATTATTTGGTTTTACTCCAATAGAAGTTATGTGGAAAAAGGTTGGAAACTATATTTTACCACTTGAATTAAAAGCAAAGCCTCCTGAATGGTTTTGTTTTGATGAAAATAACCAACTTAAATTCAGAACCAAGGAACATTATTTTGGCGAAGAGCTTCCTCCTCGAAAATTTCTCTGCCCTCAAGCAAATCCGAGTTACGAAAACCCATACGGAGAAAGAGTTCTTTCTCGTGTTTTTTGGCCCGTAACATTTAAAAAAGGTGGATTAAAGTTTTGGGTTGTATTTACTGAAAAATACGGAATGCCACATTTAGTCGGCAAACATCCTCGTGGAGCAACAAAAGAAGAAACTGACAGTTTAGCTGATTTACTAGAACAAATGGTGCAAGATGCAATTGCTGTCATTCCTGACGATTCATCCGTTGAAATTCAAGAAGCGAATAAATCTTCTTCGGCTGCTATCTATGAACAACTAATCGATAAAATGAATGCAGAAATTTCAAAAGCAATATTAGGGCAAACTCTAACAACTGAAATAGGGGGGAATGGTAGTTATGCGGCTGCTAATACTCACATGGGTATCCGACAAGACATTATTGACTCGGATAAAAAACTTGTTGAAAATACTATAAACAAACTTATTCAATGGATTTATGAAATAAATTTCCCTAATGCAGAAACTCCGATATTTGAACTTTATCAGGAGGAAGATGTTGATTTATCTCTAGCTCAAAGAGATAAAATTCTATCTGATAGTGGAGTTAAATTTTCGAAGGCATATTTTATCAAAACGTACGGATTTGATGACGAAGATATTGAAATAAGAGAAGATATTTTACCAACTGCAAATCCTCAATTTTCGCAATTCAAAGAAGAACCTGTAATAGAAGGTCAAAAACAAATTGACGATTTGTTTAAATTTTTATCTGAAACAGAACTCAATAAACAAGCTCAAAAGATGATATCGCCACTATTATCACTACTTGAGAATTGCGAAAGTTATGAAGAAGCATTTGAACTATTAACAGATAACAATTTGCATACAAAACAATTAGAGCAATCTATTCAAAAGGCTCTGTTCTTGTGTGAATTGCAAGGAAGGAGCGATGGATTAGATGACTAAACTCAACAACTTGGGGGCTCGCACTAAACGGCATTACGATAATTGCTCAACGCAATTATCTTCAGCCTCTGCTCGCCTCCGCTTCTTCGATGTGTTCTCCGGTATTGGTGGCTTTAAAATTGCTTTAGAAAATGTCGGCTTTGAAAGTATAGGTTATTGCGACAACGATAAATATGCTTGCCAACTATATTCAAATTATTTTAATACTAAAAACGAGGTTTATTACAAAGATGCAAGACAAATTGACACAAAAACACTCCCTGACTTCGATATCCTCTGTGCGGGATTTCCTTGCCAATCTTTCTCAATTGCAGGAAAAAGACGAGGATTTGAAGACACCAGAGGCACTCTCTTTTTTGAAGTCGCACGGCTTCTCAAAGACAAAAAGCCCAAATATTTTATACTCGAAAATGTCAAAGGCTTACTTAACCACAACGGTGGAAGAACTTTCGCAACTATCATTGGCGTTCTTACCGACCTTGGGTATCAAGTGCAATGGCAGATTCTTAATTCTAAGTTCTTCGGTGTTCCTCAAAACAGGGAAAGAGTGTACATTGTTGGATATTATGGAAACGGATGTCCCCCAGAAATATTTCCTATCACAGGAAGCAATTCAGAGAATAATGTCGAAATCGGTTTAAATCAAATCCCTGAAACAGCTGGTAATTCTCAAGGCTCTCGGATTTATAAAACAGATGGAATCAGTTCTTGTCTTGTTGCAAATGCCGGAAGTGGAAAAACCGGATTGTATTGTATAAATAAACCACGATTTAACCAATACAAAGAATCCAATATTGTTGAAACTTTAAAAGTCGGTGGAGATAGACCTTTAATGAAATTTAGAAATGGAACTAAAAAAGGCTACGATACTGCAACGATTGGAGATGGTATAAATTTAGCATTCCCTCAATCAAAAACAAGACGTGGCAGAGTCGGCAAAGGCTGTTCTCAAACTCTTGATACTCATTGCAATATGGGAACAATTGATGAAGAATACAGAGTCAGAAGATTAACACCCAAAGAATGTTTCAGGCTTCAGGGCTTTCCTGATTCTATGGTTGATAAAGCTAAAGAACTTGGTATTTCAGATTCTCAATTATACAAAATGGCAGGAAATGCTGTTACGGTAAATACCGCTCAAGCTGTTGCACAAAAAATATGGGAGGCTGAATATGGTTCAACTTAAAGGCTTATTCAAACTTACCCCATCAATAGCTATAAAATATTTTAGAAATAAAAAGAACACTAACACTTGGGATTGGTATGAATTATGGCAAAAAGCACACCGAAAATCGTTTACGGTTGCTAAAGTTGTTAATGATAAAGTTCTTACTGATATTCGAGAGGCTTTGGATTCAGCATTATCTGAAGGCAAAACATTTCATGAATTTCAAAAAGAACTTAAACCAATTCTTCAAAAACGTGGTTGGTGGGGTGAGCAAATTGTAGTTGATTCCAATGGTGTTGCAGAAAAAGTTCAACTCGGTTCAATGTATCGACTAAAAACAATTTACTCTGTAAATATGCAAACGGCATACCAAACTGGAAGATATGAAACTCAACTTGAAAATAAGGAAGATAGACCCTACTGGCAATACGTTGCAGTTCTTGACTCTAACACAAGACCTGAGCACGCCCAACTTCACGATTTAGTATTTCCTTGTGATGATGCATTTTGGTCAGCTTTTTACCCTCCAAACGGTTGGAGATGCCGATGCAGAGTTAGAGCATTATCTGAAGATAATTTAAAAAAACGTGGTTTAGTTGTTGAAAAATCCGCCGGTAAATTATCTGAAGAGTTAAGATTGGTTTCAAAAAAATCCGGAGAGTATAAGCCAGTTACTGTTTATACAGACCCATTAACAGGAAAAAAGTTAGAACCTGATGTTGGCTGGAGTTACAATCCAGCTTCAGAATTTTAAATGGTATTTAAAAAAGTATTAAAAGGAGTTTAAC
>JBNMKP010000114.1:0-5333 GCA_050874405.1 bacterium | reverse complement strand
GTGCAACACCACCAATTGTACCGAGAATTGTTAAATGACTTTCTAATTTTCTTGATGCTAAAGCTGCTGAAATATCAAATGAACGAGAAAAACCTTTCTTTTGTTCTGAAAAAATTCTTACAGCTTCTTCAATAACTTCTCCGATAACACCGCCACATCTGATTGCGATGTTTTGTGCTGCAGATAAGTCATTTTTAGAAAGTTCTCTGTTTAATTCTCTCATGTAGATTGTGATATCACGTTGGTTCTTTGAGTAGAATGACCATTTGCTGATAACAACACCTACAACTAAAATTGAACATAGGAAAATCGGTAGTAAAACCGGCCAGTCCATTTTAATTGATTCTAATAATAAATTCATAGTTTCTATCCTCTTTTTATGTAATAACTTATTTTCTGATTAATATTTTGATGCTCCAAATACATTGTAGTCAAATGTAAATTGAATATCGATGCTTGAGTTTTTGTATTCAGGTGGTAACGGTCTGAATGGAGCGGATAAGTGAACAGCATTGATTGCCGCTTTATCTGCATTTGGAAGCCCTGATGATTTGAATACACTACATGAAAGTAATCTTCCGTCTTTTGCAATCTTGAATAAAAGAACTACTCGTTTACTTTCGTTACCTTTTGGTGGATCCCAGTTCATTTTGATTCTTCTTTGAAGTTCTCTCATGTATGGACCAAAATCCGGTTCTCTGATTGCGTCAATTCCCGGACGACCTCCGCCGCCTCCTGGGTTACCTCCGCCAGAGCCTGAACCTCTTCCGTAACCGGAACCTGTGCCAGAACCACTTCTTCCGGTACCTGAGCCAGATGATGCAATTCTAGAACCAGAACCACTACCTACTGGAGCTAGTGACGGATTTGGAGCATAAGTTCCACTACCTCTAGAGCCTCCGTTTTTAGATGAACCAGAACCGCTGATTGGACCTGTTGCGTATTGTCCTGCTTTTGTTCCTCCTGCCGGAACCGGAACCTTAAACGGAGAAGAACTTGGTCTTGAAACCGTTTTTGGTGTCATTGGAGGTTTGACAGATGGTCTTGCTGTCGGTGGTTGAGGTCTTGCAACATTTGGTTTTGGAATTGCTTTTTCAACTGTTGGCGACGGTTTGACATTCTTTTGTTGAGTTGTCATTTTAGGTTGCGTTTGGCTTGGCGCTTTTTTAGGTGCAACACTTTGAGTTATTTTATTTACTATAGATTGTTTTTTAGGAGCAGGAGCCGGTGACGGTGATGCTGCTTTTGGTGTTGCAGACGGTGCTGCTGATGGCATAGAAACAGGAAGTTTTGGATTATTAATTCCTCCTGTTCTAGAATTTTTGTCCGCTCTAAATTTAGTGTTTTTATTTTTCGGTGTTTGTTCCTTATCCACAAGAACAAATTCAATATCTTTTGTTTTAGGTTGTGGTTTGTTAAATATTGAAAGATTAATTCCAAAGATAGCAAGTATTGTTACAATAAGCCATATTGTAAGTAACGTTGCAGGGTGCAAAATTGTAGAAATTACAACCCCTTGTTTTAATGAAATTGAATCATCATCTTCCTCTCTTGTAACGGCCGGCATTACAAAATCGGATTTGTTTCTTGAAGAGTTTGCGTCATATTCTCTTCTGTTATTTACATTTTCAGTGTATTTCCCTAATATTGACATTTTATTCCCTAACAACAAATAATTTAATTTTCTATTTCTGTTAATAATTCTATTTTAAAGTAAAAATAAAATTATTGCCCGATTTACTGATTTTGGGGGCTTGACGGATTAACTGTAATCGGTTGGGTAAGAATTAATTCAACAGATGCGTTCGCTGGAATTTCTACATCTGAACCTTTGTCCCAAATTGATTTAACAAGTCCGCCACCTGCTCCAACAGCTGTCATAAGTGCTGCTCCACGTCCTACACTTCCACCTGAAAGTGGTCCTGCAATTGTTCCTAAAACAGCGCCTGCACCTGCTCCGATTGCAATATCTTTTGCGTATTCGGTAGTTGTTTCAAACTTTGTTCCGCCAATTAAAGTTCCAGTGTTATCATCTGTTTTGATTAAAGCTGATATTGGAATATTTAATCCGCTCGGAGTGATTATTGAAGTAAACCTAAGTGTTAACTTTCCATTCATCGTTCCGTGTTTAGCTTTTGAAACCTCAATAACAGTTCCTGTGATTGAGCTACCTGCAGGAGCAATTCTGCTTCCTTTGTAATAAAAATCAGAACTTAGTGCTAAGGTGATAGTTTGTCCTTGATAAGCTGTTTCAGAACTTATTGGAGCCATCAATGCCGCTCTAAAAGTTTGTCCTGCCGGAACAGTAACAACGCTTCCTTTTAATGTATTGTTATTTACGTTAAAAGTTTCAGGAGCATAGTAGTTAGAATTATATTGCGGTTGAGCTGAATTTTGTTGATAGCTGTAATTCCCTGCAGCAAATGCACTACCGGAAAAAACTAATAATGCTGAAACTATTAAAATTCTTCTCATTGGATACTCTCCTCCCTAAAACATAATTCTTCTATTTAACTATTCTATCTCATTTAAATATTTTGTCAATTTATTAATGGCTAATCTGTTAAGGTATGTGTAATAGATGCAGGGGCGGTTAGTATAATAATCTGTTGGTCTCCTGCTGTAATTTTAGTCGCTTGTCCCATAGAGCGCTTTCCTCCTGGGCGAATTTGAAGAGTTGCCGCTCTGTGATTCCAAGATATTCCTTGATATTTGCTTTGGTAGTGAGGCATTTTAACCCATTCTGCAGGAGGTGTTAGTTCCCCTCCAATTAAGTTTCCGTTAGAGGAATAAATATAACCTTTTATTGGAATTTCAAAGCCATCTTTCATCACAAGTTTTGTAATTTTAATTTTCATAGATGCATTTGTCCCAATAACAGGTTCGTTTATTTTTTCAATATATCCGTAAAATTCGGTATCTCTTGGAATAATATTTGTTTCATACATAAACAAATCATTTGTTGCAATGAATTTAACTTTATACCCCTCTGGACAGGTTTCTGTTGAAATTTCTTGAGTATTTAATACCGGAATAAAAGTGCCTTGTGGCAGGGTTATTTCGTCATACCCTCTCATATTCAATTGAACACTTGGAAGAGTTTCTTCAGCAAAGTTTGGCAATTGAACTGTCACTAGGGTAAAAATTATTGAAAGTATTGCAAGTGTTATTCTCATACGTGTTATTATAACAATTTTTTTGAAGAATTCAAGAGCTTATACGCAAATTTCGTTTTCTTTCTTTATATAATTAATGTATTCGAGAATTTTATTGTAATCTTCTTCAAGTACAAGTACTCCTCGAATTTTTGAGGCATTTCTTATTCCTGCAATATAGTAAGGATAGAATTTTCGGAAGAACTTAATTGCTACTTTTTCCCCTCGAAGTTTAATTTCTTCATTAAGATGACTTCGCATCATATCAAGTTTTTCTTCAAGTGTTGGAGTTGGAATTTTTTCACCCGTTTTAAAATAATGTGCAACTCTATGAATTAGAGTCGGGTCACCTAAAACACCTCGCCCTATTGCAACTCCGTCTGCTTCACTTTGATTAAGTGCTTCTTCTGCTGTTTCAATTGACACAATATCTCCATTTGCAAGTACCGGAATATCAACATTGTGTTTAAGTTCTTTAATCTTTTTCCAATCAGCATGTCCGGCATAAAACTGAGAACGAGTTCTGGCATGGAGTGTTATAAATTCCGCTCCTGCTTCTTGCATTTGTTGTCCGAATTCAACATAATTCATTTCATCTGCGGTATATCCGAGTCTAAATTTTACACTGACTGGTTTATTAGTACCCTCCTTGACCGCTTTGACTAAATCCATAGCAAGTCTTGGATTTCTCATCAATGCAGAGCCATCTTGCCCTTTAACAACTTTATTAACCGGACAACCCATATTGATATCAATCATATCTGCAAATTGAGTTAGAAATTCTGCAGAGTATTTCATTAAATGTGGTTTATGTCCGCAAATTTGATAAACAATAGGGTGGTGATTTTCATCAAGTTTTGTAATTTCTGTTTCAACGTTTTGAGCTAAAAATTCGGAACTAATCATTTCTGTTGTTAAAAGACACTCTTTCGAATATTTTCGAACGAGTGATCTTAAAACGTAATCTGTAATTCCAGCCATTGGAGCAAGTGAAACCTTGCTTTTTATAAGTTCTGATACTCTATTTTTTTGTTGTTGTAGTGGTTGTTGCATATTGTTTTAATTCTTCGGCACGAGCTTTTGCGTATTGTTTATATTCATCGTCTTCAGCTTGTGAATTTGCATAAGATGTGTAATAGTTATATGCATCTTTGTATTTGCCTAAAGCATCATAGTCTGATGCGATTAAGTAATTACAAATCATAAAATCTTTGTTCAAGCTGTATGCTTTTTTCAAATCTGCAATTGCTTCGTTTCGTTTTTCCTTTGTATCATATATCATACCACGATAATAAAGTGCGTATGAATTTTGTGGGTCTTTTGTCAAAAGTTCATTGAATTTTGCAAAACTTTCGTCCATTTTATTATCATCATATAAAGAAATTGCATCATTCAAAAGGTTTGCTCTATCAGATTCTTCAATAGATGCTAAGAATTCTTGAGCTTGGGTATTGTTTTTGTTTAATGCAATTGATTTTTGTAAATATACTTTCGCATTTACAAAATCTTCTTTTTCTCCGTAAATAGATGCGATATAGTATGCAATATCAGAATCAGTCGGTTTTAATTCAAAAGCTTTTTGATAGTACATCAAGGCTTTGTCCTTGTCCCCAAGTTCTTCAAACGATGTTGCAGCGCCTATCATTGAATCAGCTGTTGCAGGGGTTAACGAAATGTAAGTTTCTGCGGCTTTTTGATAGTCTTTATTTTTGTAAAACTCTGATGCTTTAGCCATTAAGTTGTCAGATTTCATATCTGCAATATTTTTTGCAGTTGTTGTGATAGAGGTGTCTTTGGGAAATTTCGTTTGAGCTGTTTGAAGTGTTGAAATAGCGCTGTCAAAATCATTTCCTTGAGCTTGTGCTAAAGCTAAGTTAACAAACATTTCGGAATTATTGCTATTTGAAGCTTTGATTGCTTCTTTGTACATATAAACAGCATTGTCAATTTTTCCGTCTTTGTGTAATTCGATTGCATAATCATATAAAATATCTGACGGATTAGAATTTGCAAGGTTAGTATTTACATAGTCGACAAATTGTTGAGGTGTCATTGTTTTCTTAACATTGTCAACCATTTGCGCTTTTATATAACTATTATTAGGGTCAAGTGTAAGCACTTTCTTATAACCCTCTTGTGCGGTTTTAGCCTCACCTAATTTGTCGTAGCATTGTGCTC
>JBNMKP010000113.1:0-5432 GCA_050874405.1 bacterium | reverse complement strand
TGAGCTATTTAAGCTTACATTTTTAAAACTTTTATTTATTTTTGATGCTGCAATATAGCATTGTGCATTTTTTATAAATTCTGTCGGATTATCTGGCGATTTATTCACAAATTGTATTGCTGTTCCTAAAAGTATAATGGGAACGGTAATATTAATTGCTATCGCAACAATTGCCCATTTCATTTGATTTTTACGAAAATCTTTTGGTGTCATCCACCAATCGGTTTGATAAGCCCACATATTGCCTTTAAATCCGCAATAGAACTGCAAAGCAGTGTATAATAGCCAATTTATACCAAGTGGTAACTGGATTATAATAAGAGGAATTGCTAAAAGGGTAATCCAAGCTCTATGTTTGATACCCCAGATAAAAGTTAAAAGAAATGCTCCCCAGTTGAAGTCTTTCAACTCTTTGGGCATATCTTTACCTTTATATCCTGTTAAAAATTCTTTTAAACCTTTATTCATTTAAAATCCTTTATTGTTTAAGAATTAATTGCTTTTTCAAATCCAGACCAATCAAAGTTTTTAGACTTAACCCTTGCCATATAATTTTGCGGCTCTTCATTCTTCAATAATTCAAATTGATTTTTGAAGTCTTTTTTGAGATCAATCATTGGTAAATCAAACTCTTTTGATATTTTCTCAACCTTGATATCGTAGTTTATTGACAGAATATTAACACCTGACAATAATCCGACAATAATTGCGTGAAAGCGCATGGCTATCAAGTATTTTGCCTGTGATAGTCTTTCTACGATTTCATCATTTGTTAAGCCTGAATATAGCGAAACTTTGATATTGCTATCAAGTAATTGAATTGATTTTTCGAGCTTTTGGCAGATATTTAAATCAATTGCATCTTGGAATGAGTAAATTTCGACTGGCTTATTCGGAAATTCTGAAACAATTTTCTGAGCAAGTCTGTCGATAAAATCTTCACTCATTGTTCGAAAATCTCTCAATTGTACTGCAACAACATCTTTTTTCTCAGTTTTAGGTATTTCAGTTGAAAATATCGGGTCGCAAAGCAAATCAGCATTGATTCCCCAGCTTTTCAAAAGCTCAAAACTCTTGTTATCTCGAACACTTACATAAGTGCAGTGTTTGAGAAGTGTTTTTGTCATAAGTTGACCTAATGGGTTATTGATTGGTCCGATACCTTGGGCAAAAATTATAACTTTTTTATGTAAAATTAATCCTAAAAAAATTATAAATAAATAATAAACAAGACTCTTAATGCTTGTCACATCTTGCAAAAGGCTTCCTCCACCGGAAACTAAAACATCAGACTTTGAAATAGCTCCAATGATATCTAAGATTTTGAATGTGTAAACACTTCTGATATGTTTGTATTGCTTCATTGTATATTTGGGATCAGAAGAAATGATTGTTAAACGGTGTTTATCTTGTTTTAACTTTTTTACCAAAACGGATAAAATCGCTTCATCTCCGAAGTTTTTAAACCCAAAATATCCGGATAAAACAAATCTTTTACTCATTAAAAATCCTCTGTTCTAAAAATGTTGTAAACCTCATCATAGTGAGGAACAGACTTAACTGCACCAATTCCCTGAGCTTGTAAACCGGCATCAATAGAAGCAATTTTGGCCGCTTCTAATACTGTATAACCGTTGGCAATTGAATGTAAAAATGCGCCATTAAAAGCATCTCCAGACGATGTTGTATCTACGGTATTTTCTGTATAGAACGGTACAAATGTTGTGTTTCCTGAATTTGTAACAAAATAGCCTTTGTCGTTGCTTGATTTGATTACAACGGTTTGAACTCCTATATCTGTTAGATATTTGGTAATATTTTCAAGTGACTCAATTTCAAAAATGTTTTTTGTATCGTATTTTGAACTCATAAACAAAATATCTGTAAATGGACAAATTTCGTCAAAATATTCTTTTGCATCTTCCGGTTTTGAAATCAAAGAAGAATAATTAGGGTCATAAGCAGTTATGACATTATTTTCTCTTGCAATTTCAAAAGCTCGTTTTACAGCTTCTCTTGAAGACATTGAAAGAGATTGCGTAATTCCTGATGTATAAAGAATTTTAGCACTTTTGATATATTCTTCATCAATATCTTCAATTGACAGTTTTGCAGGTGCGATTTTTTTTCTGTAATACATAAATTCTTTGTCATGAGCTGAAGTTCGTGACACCATGTACAATCCGTTTTTGTCATCTACGACTTTTACATGCTTTGTATCTAATCCCTCTTTTTCCCAACTGGAAAGTAAATAATCCTTAAACACGTCATTGCCAAGACATGAAACAAAACCAACTTTTGAATTCAATCTTTTTGCCGCAATTGCTACTACTAAAGAATCTCCACCATAGTATTTGTGCAAGCATTCCGCATCTTTAAATTTTTGATTCGTTGAAAATTCAACAAGGCTTTCGCCAATTGTAATTAAATCAAATTGAGTTTCTGTCATGGTTTATTTCAATCTCTCCAATAGTTGTTTGGTTCTTTTTGTAATTTCTTTATAATCATCTGCAACGGTCAAGTGTCTTCCAACACCGACTGCAATTGCTCCTGCTTCAATATACGCAGGAACTTCGTCCAGTTTTACATTTCCTTGCGGAATAACTTGTAAAAATGGCATTGGCCTTAATAAATTCTCAATATATTCAACTCCACCCATTGCAGAAATCGGATAAATTTTTACAACAGGAATTCTTGATTTCCAAGCATTGTAAGCCTCATTTGCAGTTGATGTGCCTGCAATATATGGAACTCTTTGGTCTTTTGTCATTTTTAACAAACTTTTTTGAAATATCGGAGATGAAATCAATTTCGCACCGGAGTCAATTGCCGCATCAAGTTGCATAGATGTTATAATTCCCCCTGCGCAAACAATTGCATCTTTTGAAATAGCTTTTATTGCGTTGAATACTTTTGGTGATTCAACATTTATTTCCATAATATCTAATCCACCCTCAAGTAATGCGTAAGCTTTGTTAACAACATCTTGTGGGTCTTTACTTCTGATAATTGGTAATACTTTGTTTTGTGAAAGTTTTTCAATAAAATTTATGTTCATAATCTAGCCTTTATTTTGAATTTATTATATCATAAAATAAAAATTAGACTTGGGAGAGTATTATGAAGAAATTGAAAAACAAGTGGTTTTATTTCAGTTCTTGCTTGTTATATATAGCATTAATTTTTATATTTTTTGTTTTAACGATAATGTTTTTGGAGCAATATGCAGTAAGCTTTTTGATATCAAACTTTGCTGCCAACAAAAATGGTTCACAAGATGTTATTGAAATTGTTCTTGATGATAAGTCTGTTCAAGAGTATAAATGGCCTTGGACAAAAGACATGTACGCTCATCTTTTGGATTATTTTCATACTTATGCGAAACCAAAAGTTATCGGCTTTGATATGAATCCAACCTCTTTTGATGAAAATAATGAACTAGATAGGCAATTCGCAAAACAAATTTCAAAAATGCCGAACTTAGTTTCCGGATTTGTTCCAGAAATTGGTGATGTTCAGGGTGAAACAAACTTTTTAGAAGCTTTTTCTAAGAAATATTCTGTTGATGCTGATGAACAGTTTAGTTCATTTCCAACGGCTTATAAAGGAGTTGTAGAACCTCCGAAAATGCTTGTCGATTCCGTAAAGAATTACGGATCTATTAAAATTGAAAAATCTTCGGGTTCCGGTTCAATCTTTTCAGCTATAAACCTTATAAGAATTGGGGATTCGTTCTATCCGTCATTGCCATTTAAAATGTATTTACTTACTCATAATACAAATTATATAACGATGGACGATTTTGCTATTACCGTTCCGGAAACGGGCTTAAAACTTCCTTATAGAACATCTATGGACGGATTAGCTCAATCTTATATTCGCTATTATAAAAGAATTGTATATCCAAATGGAGTTGAATCTGATTATTCGCACCCAAATATTTCCGCTGCCGTAATTTTGGATACCTATAAGGCTTTACAATCCGGTATAACTCCGCAAAATCACCCAGAACTATATGATATTAATAATGGTGGAAAATATCTAAATCCGGAGTTATTCAAAGATAAAGTTATTTTAATTGGGGCGAATATTTCAGGTCCGTCAGCCGATGTTTTGGCAACTCCTATGTCTATGCGTCACCCAGGGGTTGATATTCAGGCTTCTGTTTATGATAACTTGGCGAATAATTATTTCCTAACTTTTGCCGGATTATTACCGAATTTCTTGGCATTTTTCATTTTGTCATTGCTGACTTTTATTTTCTTATTGAGAATGAAGTTCATCAAAGGATTGCTTTCAATTGCTTCAATTGATGTAGTTTATTTAATAATAGTGTTTGCTTTAGCTTCACGTGGTTATATAATGGGACTTTCTGTTCCTTTGGTGTTGCAATTTGTAACGGCTGTTTTTGGTTATTCGTTTAAATTTATTTCAGAAAATAGGAATAAAGAAAAAATTAAACAAGCCATGGGCAAATATTTGTCACAAGATATTATGAAAAATGTTGTAAGTAATATTGACGACTTGAAACTGGGAGGAAAACGTGCTATTGTTACGGTTTTGTTCTCTGATATTCGTGGGTTTACAAGCTTGAGTGAAAAGATGTCAGCAGAAGAAGTTTCAATGATTTTGAATGAGTATTTTGCAGAAATGGAGCCTATTATTACTAAATATAATGGTGTAATTAATAAATTCATTGGTGATGCTGTAATGGCACTTTTTGGTGAACCTATTCAAGATATTAACCATGCTCAAAATGCAGTTAAATGTGCTTATGAAATGCTTAAAAAAGTAGAGTATTTGCGAGAAAAATGGTTGTATGAAGGAAAACCAAAGATTGAAATCGGTATTGGTATAAATACTGGAGAAGTTTTTATCGGAAATATCGGTACTGAAACAAGAATGGAATACACTGTTATTGGCGATACCGTAAACCTTGCATCACGTATTGAAAGTTATAATAAGGTTTATAAAACTAATTTGCTTGTAAGCAGTTCAACTTATGCAAGTATTGCTGACATTGCGGACGTAATAAAGATTTCCGAAGTTCAAATTCGTGGTAAAGCTAAAAAGATGAATATCTATGAAGTTTTGCGAATTGATAAGAAGTAGTGAAATTTTTGTGATATTGCAATGCTTTGAAAAATCTAGTATAATAAGAATACTTCTATTCTGTCATTACGAGGAAAGATAATTTACAAGGAGTGCAGGAATTAGAACGGAGTGACGTCGTAATCTCAAACAAATAAAAACGGTCATTCTGAGCGAAGCGAAGAATCTCATAACTTTCTATGTTCACTTTTTCTTTTTGGTTTAGAGGCAAAAAGGTGCTACGCACGTAGCTTTGCTACCAACAATGGTGAAATTGGGGAATATTCAAAAGAATTTTATTCAAATGGAACGAGTCATCAGGGGCTTTGCCCCCGAACCCC
>JBNMKP010000112.1:0-5475 GCA_050874405.1 bacterium | reverse complement strand
TGATAATCCAAGCAACTAAAGTACAAACAAAGACTTGCGGACCTGCAATAAAGATATTAAAGATTCCCATAACAGAACCCTCTGTTCCTGCTTTGATATATTTTGAAAGCATTGCAAACGGCAAAGCGCAAACACTTGCCCAACCAATACCTGACAATGCCATACAAACAGTAACAACCGGTTTTACAGTACAAAAAATACCCATTCCTAAATAAGCCAAAACCATTGATAACAATGAAATAATGTGAACTTTTTTATTTCCGAATTTTCCTGCTAAAATTCCGATAGGAACAGCTATTACAAAACATATTAAATTAAAAATTGCAAAACAAATTGAAGAATAATTTGTTGCAGATGTTTGAGCCGACATATAAGTTTTTTGAACGTCAACAGCTAATTTCGTTAAATCAGGTATTCCATAAACAGTGTGGATTGCAAAATTTGTAAAGAAAATCATCATACACATCATACCAATCCAAGTAAAGAATTGCATAACACAAATCTTTGAAACTTCCGGAGATAGTGCAAAAAATTCTGCCATTGATTTCCAAAAACCAACATTTTCTGTTTTATTTTCAACATCTTCAACATCATTTGCAGTACTGCGTTCTTTTATTGTTAAGCAAGTCCAAATCATTGCAAGAGAAAATGCCAAAGCAGCCATAATAAATTGAGCTTTAACTGACATTTGATAATGGCAAACAAATTTCAAAAATGGTGCAGTAGCAGCTGCAATTACAGAACCTAAACCAATAGCTAGACTGATATAAGAATTCGCAAGTGCATGTTGTTCCGGCAACACTACATCTGGGATTAAAGCTCTATAAGGACCTTGAGCAATATTTATACAAGCATCAATTATCCAAATCATAACAGCAGCAATCAAAAGTCCCGTCCAAGAAGGTAAATTCATGCCGGTTAATTTTGCGAACATTTCTGCAATATTACCGGAATTAGGGAACAACCATAAAGCTACTGAGGCAATAATAGCTCCACCCAACAAATACGGTCTTCTTCTACCGAATTTAGATTTTGTTTTATCTGACAAAGCTCCAATTAGCGGTTGAACAACCATACCGGTAAATGGACCCGCAAGCCAAATTAAGCCATATAAAAAAGCATCAGCTCCTAAATTTTCCGTAACAGGCCCAGATAAAATAATCCTCATCTGCCAAGCAAACTGTAACCCTAAAAATCCCAATGCGAAATTCAAAAAGTTTACAGTAGTAAATTTTTTCAAACCCTCATTATTCATTTAAATTATTTCCCCCATTTCAAATTATATCTATTTCTTTTTAGAATGATGTTTCAACGCTGCATCAATCAACCCCTTAAATAACGGGTGCGGTCTATCCGGACGAGATTTAAACTCTGGGTGGAATTGACAAGCAACAAACCAATCAAGTTTTGGTAGTTCGACAACTTCTGCTAACATTCCATCAGGTGACATGCCGGAAAATACCAAACCTGCATTTGAGATTTTCTCAATAAACTCATTATTCACTTCGTATCTGTGTCTATGACGTTCTGAAATAACCTCCGTTCCATAAGCTTTTGCAGCAACAGAATCCGGTTTTAAATGACATTCATAAGCACCTAATCTCATTGTTCCGCCATAACCTTTAACATTTTTTTGTTCAAGCATTATATCAATTACCGGATAAGTTGGATTTTCATCAAATTCTTTAGAATTTGCCCCTTTTAGCCCAACGACATTTCTCGCATATTCAATAACGGCACATTGCATACCCAAACATAACCCAAGGAAAGGCAAATTATTTTCTCTTGCATAACGAATTACATTAAGTTTACCCTCGATGCCTCTTACACCAAAACCTCCAGGAACAACGACCCCGTCTACTTCTGATAATAATTTTTTACAGTTTGAATAATCTACACACTCTTCTGAATTTATCCACTTGATTTCAACAGAAGCAGCATCAGCATAACCTGCGTGTTTTAATGATTCCACTACCGAAATATAGGCATCGGACAATTTAGTATATTTACCTGCAATTGCAATTTTGACAGATGTCTTAGGATTTTTAATTTTTGCAACTAAATTTTCCCAAGAAGTCAAATTTGCAGCTCTATCTTCCATTCCTAGCATTTTTAGAACGACAGAACACATATTTTGAGCCTCTAATGCCAAAGGAACTTCATAAATGGATTTCATATCACGACACTCTATAACTGCATCTTTCGGTACAGAGCAGAATAGAGCCAACTTTTCTCTTTCAGTTTTTGGAATTGGTTTTGATGTTCTACAAACTAAAATTTCAGGCTGAATACCATAACTTCTCAAAACATTTACGCTATGTTGAGATGGTTTTGTTTTCAATTCGCCAGATGTTGGCAAATAAGGAAGTAATGTACAATGAACGGAAATAGCATTCCCTATACCTATTTCTGATTTAAATTGTCTTATCGCTTCAATAAATGGCAAACTCTCAATATCACCAATCGTTCCTCCGATTTCAATTATATGAAAATCCGGATTAAATTGTTTTGTTGCCGCTACAATTTTTGACTTAATTTCGTTTGTAATATGAGGAATAACTTGCACCGTAGCACCAAGATAATCTCCTCGTCTTTCTTTATTAATAACTTCTTGGTAAATTCTTCCTGAAGTTACGTTATTAACTTGTCCAAAACTTGTATCAGTAAATCTTTCATAATGACCTAAATCTAAATCCGTTTCTGCTCCATCATCAATAACAAAAACTTCACCATGTTGAAACGGACTCATCGTCCCTGGGTCAATATTAATATATGGATCAAACTTTTGAATAATTACAGAATAATCTCTTGAACGTAACAATCGCCCTAAAGAAGCGGCAATAATTCCTTTACCTAAAGAACTAACAACCCCTCCGGTCACAAAAATATATTTTGTCATACCCTAAAACACTCCTCTACTAAAACATGTAAATAAGCCTACAAGAATGCAATACTCATAGGCTTATTCAAAATATAAAAACTAATTAATTTTTGGAACTTTAAAAAATCCATTCTCTTCTTCTGGAGCATTGGACATCAAAGCTTCTTTAGAAATTTCTTGATGAGGAACATCTTCTCTCATAACATTTACAAAATCAATAACTTGAGTCATTGGCTTAACATCAGAAGTATCAACTTCATTCATCTGATCAACATATTTCAATACATCACCTAATTGTTTTGTATATAAAACTTTTTCGTCTTCTGTCAGTTCCAATCTTGCTAATTTTGCAACGTGTTCAACATCTTTTACTGTAATCATTCTTTGCTCCTTAATATAATCTTCTATATGCTAATAATAGCATGAAAATACAAGATAATGTTATTTATTAAAGAAATTTAAAAATTTAGATTTTCGCAAAAATCTATGCTATACTTAAGTAAAAGCGGAGTTCAAAGTGAAGACCAAAATATCCGAACTTGAAAAATTAGAAGAGTTAATTTTAAATTACAGAAACGAAAGCGACAAAAAGAAAAAGTATGTTGCTTATCTTAATTTGATTGAAGAATCGTTAAAACTCGTTAAACGCATAGTTATGGGAATGTATCCGATACCGAATACAATTGCAAAAGATGATTTGATTCAAGTTGGAGCAGTTGGAGTTCTAAAAGCTATTGAAACTTATGATATTTCAATAAAGGGAAGCTTTAAAACTTATGTAAGCAAAGTTATAAAAGGTAAAATTTTACATTATTTAAGAGATAAAGCAAGTATTGTAAAAACTCCAAGAGAAACAATTGCGAATATGAATAAAGTCAAAGAAGCAATTGAAGAATTATCAGAAAACAATACTAAAATGCCATCAGTTGAAGAAGTTGCAAGATATGTTGATTTACCTTTTGAAAAGGTTGAAGAAATCATGAATATTGAACTCATAAAAAACATGGTTTCACTTGACCAAAAAGTTTACTCATCAGACGGCGCAGAAACTCTTATGGATAGAATTCAAGCTGAAGACGATGAAAGTTTTGAAGAAACTTATGCAAATAAAAAAATGATAGAATATGCCCTAAATAAACTTCCTGAACCTGATAAAACAACCATTTATTTGTATTACATGGCTGGAGCATCAAGAAAAGATATTGCTCAAAAATTAAATGTATCTGCAACTCAAGTTTCAAGAATTTTAAAAAGAGCATTGAATAGATTATATAATATAATACAGAATACTTTGACAGACAAAGAGATTACAAAGGAGGACTAATGACATTTTCTCTTGTAGTATTGGCATTCATTTTTATAACAGGACTTGTTATAGGAAGTTTTTTGAATGTTGTAATATTAAGGACAGTAAGCGAAGAATCAATAGTATTTCCGGCATCTAAATGCCCGAAATGTCAAACACCATTAAAGTGGTATCACAATATACCTTTATTTTCATACATGTTTTTGAGAGGGAAATGTGCTTTTTGCCACGAACATATTAGCTGGCAGTATCCATTTGTAGAGTTTTTAACAGGTTGTATCTTTGTCGGATTATTTATTAGATTTTGCAACCCGTTTGACCCACTTTTCGGACTTGAAGTAATGAATCCAATTACTTGGCAACAAATAATTTTATACGTTTTTGCGTTAATTGTTTCTTGCTTATTTATAGCACTTGCAGGAACAGATATTTTAGAAAAAAAAGTATCAGATGCACACACTTTTTCATTAATTGGTGTTGGATTATTCTATAGTATCTTAATTTCAATTTTAATGTTTGTTTATAACTACCAACAAAACGGTATGCCTAAAATTGACTTTAACTTTTTCACAAGTTGCCCAATTTTATATTCTCTAGCTGCTGCAATCTTAGGTTTCTTAATAATGGAAGCATTGGCAAGATTAGGACTTTTATTCGCAGGAACAAGAGCTTTTGGCGAAGGCGATTCTTATATTGCCGCAGGACTTGGAGCTGTATTTGGCGGATTACTTGGCGGAACAGGACACTATCCAACTTTTCTTCCTGTTTTCCAAGCTCTAGTTGCAATTTTAGTATTGAGCGGAATTATTCAAATAATTGCAACACTTCCAATATTTATTAAAAAATTAATCACTAATAAAAACTGGATGACTCTAGGGGCTATATCATCTTTTGTTGTTTATACAATTGGATTTTTAGTAGCAAGACAGTTGGATTGGTTAACACACCCAATCGCATATTGGTCAAGTATAATTGTTTTGGTTGCACTTGCACTTTGGACTTGCAAAGAATTACTTGGAGGAATCAAAGAAAACCAAGAAAACGGACTTTATCTTCCTTTTGGACCAGCAATGATTGTTGCAGGCTTTATTGCACTAATAACAATTGTATAAAAAGATTTTATAATGTATAAAAAACATCAACACGGGTGGAATAATTTCACCCGTGTTTGTTTATTATTTCAATCGTAGTTATATCCCCACCCTGATTAGGGAGAGATAGGGTGGGTAATAGTTATTTTTCCCCCTCTCCCTTAGAATAAGGGAGAGGGTTGGGGTGAGGGTTAATT
>JBNMKP010000111.1:0-5516 GCA_050874405.1 bacterium | reverse complement strand
GAAGGTGACCCAAACGTTAAAGCAGCATTAAGACAAAGACGTATGCAAATGCTACAACAAGGTGCAATGGACGCAGTTCCGACAGCCGATTTCGTTGTAACTAATCCGACTCACGTTGCCTGTGCACTAAAGTATGTCGCTGAAGAAATGGATTCTCCAATGTTGATTGCAAAAGGTACAGAACTTATTGCAAAGAAAATCATTGGAATAGCCAAAGAGCACAATGTTCCGGTTATCGAAAATCCGCCTGTAGCAAGAGCTTTATTCAAGATGGTTGATATCAATCAACCGATTCCCCCAGAGTTATACAAGGCGGTAGCAGAAATTCTAATGTTCGTTTACAAGATGAAAAGAAAAAATACACCAAATAAACGACCGCGAAATTAATATATTGTAGTATTATTGATTTGTAAAATTATGGCAAAAGAAGATAAAACAAATTTACAACATTATATAGATATAGTGCAAAAGGTTGCGAGAGTAGAGCATAGACGTATTCCTGCTCACATGGTTGAGTATGAAGAACTTCTTTCTATCGGTATTATCGCCATTCAGGTAATGATTAAGAACAAAACTCCCGAACAACTAGCAAAGTATAATGCTGCGTATATTGCAACTGCTGTTCGTTGGGCAATAAGAAACGAATTAAGAATAAGATATAAATGGTATTCACTAAAACATAAAGCTGAAGATGAATACGACCAAGAAGAAGCAGTTGAAGGCATGGATATGAAACAGGCAAAAGTTCGTGAAGCAATTTACGAAACTGTTTTGTCTATTGATAGTTTAGCCGCTTCTGCAAGTGACAACGATTCACCATTTGATTTCATCAAAGATACCCATGCAATGCCTGACGAAAATGCAGAGATTTCTGAAATGGGTAAAATGATTAGAACTGCAATTTCTAAACTTCCACCAAAAGAAAGAACCGTTGTGGAATATAGATTTTACAGAAATATGCAGGTAAAAGATATCGCTCAACAAATAGGATTGTCGCCATCAAGAGTTACACGTATTGTCCAAGCATCATTAAACACTGTTAGAGAATACTTAAATGCTCACGAACAATATGGTTACTAGTCAACGATTTGAATTCTATCGTCGTTTTTGATTTCCATTGGTTGATTTAATTTTTTGATGTAATCACAAGCCAATTTGTTTTTATCAACATCAAATTGTTGAAGAACAAATTCTGGGTGCTTGTTGCTTTCTAGGTATCCGTCACCACCTGTAGCAAAGAAATCATCTGCAGCTACTGTGTATTTTTTGTTAGGGTCAGGATTTTTTACATCAATTTTATGAGCATGATTTGCTTTGTCTATGAATTCTAAGCTTAACAATTCACCTTGTTTATTTGCTTTGTATTTCAAACCTGATACAAGTAGAATTCCCGGTTTGTTAGAAGCATTGTTTAGAGATTTCAAACCAACATTGATTGCATCGACAATTTGTTTCTCTGACAAATCCAATATCATCATTTTGTCTTCAAAAGGTGTAATATCAGAAATCAATCTTGTATCAATCGGTCCTTGAGAAAAACTTCCTCTGATATTTCCGGTATTAAGGATTGCAATATCAGTATTTAGTTCACTTCTCATTGCATCTGCAATAACGTTTCCGTGTGGGTTGTTTTCAATAAGTCTTTGAGTTGGAGGAGCAACTGCAACACTTACCTTTCCGATAACTTCAGGTTTCCCGATGTATTCTTCAACAGAATGTTTTACAAATAGAGGTCTGTTATAATCTCTGGTTTTGATAACATTATTTTGCGCTTTTTTAATAACACCGTTATCATCAAAATCTACATTCAAAATACCAACATTTTCGCCATCTTTTCCGGCTTGTGTAATTACAACCGGTTCACCTGATTTTGAATACAAAAGATTTGTACCCTCTTTCAAGCCTTCAATCAAATCGTGAGTATGTGCTCCAAAGATTAAGTCGATGCCTTGGGTTTCTTTTGCCAAACGTTGGTCTTTTTTCGTTCCTTCGTGAGATAGAACGATAATTTTGTTAATTCCTTGTTCTTGCAATTTATTTACTTCATCTTGAACAAGTTTAATTGTTTCATCATCTGTTTTTACACTGATATCTTTTAATGTATTGTTCATTTTTACACGTTCAAGCATATCCTCTGGAGCAATACCGATAAGACCGTATTTTTGACCGTCCTTTTCAATTACCATTGATTTTTGGATTTTGCCCTCTAATGGAGAACCTTGTTTGATATCAATATTTGCAGCTAACATTTTGTACTTCGCATCACTCAAAAGCTTAGCTAAATTTCCCGGTTCTACAACATCAAGCTCATGGTTGCCTAATGCTGATGCGATAAATCCGCCCCAGTCTAAGAATTTGCTTGCAACTTGGTTATGAACATAATTAGCTCCCAAAATTATATCACCAGATGATACTTTGAATTTAGAAACATCTGAGTTTTTGTCAGACCAAAATTCTGGAGCTATTTTATTTGACGGGGTAGAGTCAAACTCTTTTGTCATATTATAAATACGTTCCATATTTGTCATCTTGCCGTGAACATCATTTACATAAAACCAACTTGTATGAGTCAATTTAGATGACGGAGTTTTAGTATAAACCGGCACAGTTTCATTCGGGTAAACAGTTGCAGTATATTCCGGAGTTCTCGGAACGTTGTCTTTTACCACTTGTGGCTTTTTGTCAGAAACCTTAGTTTGCGCTTGTGCAGAATTCACATTAGAGATGTTTAAATTTGGTGTATTTATCATATTTTCTACCTTTTACACTTCATCGTTATAAAAACTACTGAAAATATTATTTGCTTATTTTATCGAATTTATTAAGAAAGTTTAAACTTCCTTTTATGCTGCTTGTTGTTGGTGTTTCATTTGTTTGTACATTTCAATTCCCTCAACCCAACTTGGAGTAATATTCAAATCGTTTTCTACGATTTCTTTTGGTAATGCTGCGTGGTGAATTTTTGGTAATAAATAATCTTCTGAATATTCAATCGGTCTTGGAATATTATCATCAGTATCATTACAAATAAATGTCATTTTACCTTTGTTATCTGTTTTGTAACCTACAATTGTTATCTCATGACCGTTTACAATTATGTTATTGTTATCTGTTTGAGTATAACCGATTATGACATTTTCTCCTTGGTCAATAGCTTGAACTATATGTTTTTTCATTGTACCTAAATCAGTTTCATAACCAACAAGTCTTGCATTTTCATCAACTGTTTGATAAGTTACGGACAAAATATTTTTGTCAAACACAACAGATTCAGTGAATGTTTTTTCAAATTCAATCAAACCTTTATCATTTTGGTTGAATTTTCCGGCTCTTTTATCAGTCAAAGTATTGTATGATTGTTGAGAACCGATTTCCATAAATGTTGATTGCATTAAAACATCTAATGGTGTTCTTTCATAAGGATCTTTGTCAGTTGTTTGAATTTGAGCACGTAATAATGCGTTTTTATCCGGTGCAAATTTTAATTTTGCATCATTAAAATTGTTCATTTCAAAAGGAATATCAAATGCATTCAACAACCAAACCGCATTTAACGTATTATCTGCAAGATTGTTTAACTGAATAGTTTTATCAACACTCATTTTAGGGGAACTTAACTCTTGCGCAAATCTTGCGAATTCAGCAGGCATTTGTTTTGCAAGTTTAAACTCTGTACTTGCTGCAACACAAGTACCTGAATGTTCAACATCTATATCGTTTTGACCTTGTTTAATATCAAGAAGATTTGTCTTTGTTGCGTTATTTGCTTGAATTGCTTTTTTTCTATATTCAGCCGGAATATCACCGAATTGTTGAGTAATTAAGTAAGGATAAGCAATTGTTGCAATCGTATCTCGCAAAATTACATCATTTTTCAAGCCCTCAGCACGAGGTTCTTGAACTATTTTGAATAAATTGTCCAAAACCGTTGATTTGTCGTTAGAATTTGAGTTTAACAAAACACCATTCTTCAACAATCCATCAAGAATTTTTCTTCCATTTTTGTCTAATTGTGATGAAACAGTGGTGTATTTTAATTGCTCTTCTTTTCCATTCAATTGAGTGCGGATATTTATTGCCTGAGCCTGTGGCATAGAAACTTGTGAAACAGATTTTGTCGCAGTGAAAGACGGTGAAGTCACAGCTTTCGCTGTTTCACTCTTTGAAACATGCACAGGAGCCTTAACACTGTTAATTGTGTTATAATTATATTGATGATAAATTTGAGAATTAATTTTATCTACCATGTTACACCACATCTATTATAAAAAATAAAAAATGTAAAAATTGCCATGAATGTATTATTTTTGTAAATAAATATTAAAAGAGGGTATCATTGAATAATTCAAAAGTCAAACCATTAACCAAATCACAAATAATAATTTCAATAGACAGATTAACTCGTTTTAAAAATACCGAAACTAAATATTTACGGGTTTTCAAAGATATTTTGACTCAAAACTTGATAGAACCTAAATTCAAAAAAACTGACTTGGAAAAAATGGATTACTCTGAACTTAGAAATTGGGCAGAATTTGTAATAAATTATTCTCTTGGAATAGCAGGATTAACGTTAGAAGACGATTATTTGATAAATCAAAGATTGTTTGATTATGAAAATTCAGTGTTTGAAAATAATGAAAATGTCCAAGAACTTTTGAAAAACAAAATCAACTATAAAGCTTGTTTAAGCTATATCGACGAAAATTCTCCCAAAAATTTATTATGGCTAAAGAATTTAGAAACAAGTTCTGATATAAGAAAATCCCGATTTGATAATTCTTTAAGATTTCCAGTGGAAAAAGTCGTAATTGCAGAGGGAGCGACAGAGGAAACATTGTTACCAGAGTTTGCTAAACGTTGCGGATATGATTTTGATAAGGAGGGAATTTACGTACTTTCTGCAGGCGGGAAAAATCAGGTTGTAAAACTTTATTATCAACTTGTTGAGAGCTTGAAATTGCCGATATTTGTACTTTTAGATAAAGATGCAAGAGAGAATTTGGAAGAAATTCAACCGAGATTGCGTAGTATTGATAAAATTCACCTTTTGGATTGCGGAGAGTTTGAGGATTTGTTGCCGATTAAACTGGTTGAGAGGACTTTGGATTACGAACTCAAAAATATCTCAATGCTAGAGAAAGAAAAGTTGAATGAAGATGTTCCGAGGGTGAAATTTTTGGAAGAAGTTTTCAAAACTCGAGGCATGCACGAATTTAAGAAAGTAGAATTTGCACAAATGGTAAAAAAGAATATAAAAAGCGATAAAGATATCTCACCGGAAGTAGTTGAAATTATAGATGAAATAAGGCTTTCAGCTGAAGGTAGGCTAGAGAATAATAGAAATTAAAAAATTTTAAACAAAACAGTTGACATTTATTTTTGTTCAGGTTAGAATAACTCTTGTAACAAAAGTTCAAGCCCCCATCGTCTAGAGGCCTAGGACAACACCCTTTCACGGTGTAGACAGCGATTCGAATTCGCTTGGGGGTACCATTTTAAAATCAGGAGACAAT
>JBNMKP010000110.1:0-5546 GCA_050874405.1 bacterium | reverse complement strand
GCGATTTTAACGTTTGTACCACCAACATCTATACCAATTCTTTTACCCATTTTCTTTCTCCCTTTTCTATATTATGAGATTCTTCGGTCGTTGCACTTCCTCAGAATGACGTATTATTAATTTTATGAGATGTTCTTTTTTCAGTATGACATATAAAAAATACCTTTTTGTCATTCTGAGCTTTTAGGCGAAGAATCTCATAACTTAGTATCTATTTTAATCATACCCCAAATTTGGTGATTTAAAAATTGTAAACAATTGTTACAAAGGACGATTTAATTCTTAAAGTTTTAACCCCGAAAAGCCGTAATACTACATGAAAGTATAAAAGTTACGACTAAGTAAAATCAATGAAAGGAAAACAATGGGTTTAGCAACAGCACAAGCTAGATTATTAACCATAACAGCCAGAAAATCTGACTGTGAATTTCTTTCAATGAGCTATTCTCACCAAAAGATTGCTCTTTCTCGTAATATGGAAAAAATTTCAACTGAATATCAAAATGCTCTTAACCAAACTAAATTGGTTTATGACTATACAGGAACAAATGCAAGTGATATGGATTTAACTTATGGATTATTAATGAGTCCATCTGTTTATAATGATTATTATCCGAAACTTGTTACAGATTCAAAAAATAGAGTTATTTTGAATTCATCTTATGCAGCAGCTGCTATTGCAGCGGGTATTCCTGCAGAAGGTCTTTCAGGTACTCCATCTTCAGATGTCCGTAACAAATTTATTGAAGGATTGGCTAGTGCCGGTGTTATTACTTCTGCAAAAGCTGCATCTATTCAAGGTACAACTTATTCAAATGCAATTGGTAATGGTGCAACTACATCAGCTACTACAAGTACTACTGAAGTTACTTATGATCAGTTGTTAGAGTTAATTGATGCGAAATGTACAAATACGGCTAGTTGGACTTCTGCTTCTGGAGAAAACTTAGTTCTTGATAGAGGTGAAACGGGTGATAAAGGTCAATATAAGGCTGTACACTTTACCGGATATAAAAACGGTTCAAGAGTAACTAATTCAGTTGGTACAGGACAAGCAAGTGTTAGTCTTTCTGATTTGTTGAAAAATGATACTCAATATAATTTGTCAGCTGAATCATGTAAAGGTGAAAGAACACCGTTTATTCAAGCTGCAAAATTGCAAGAAGAACTTGTTGGAACAAGTGAAAATTCAGCATCTTTTGTAAATTGGTTGTTAGATCAATTCACCACTGTTTTAGGTGGAACTTCTTCATCTGATATGGCATTACAACATGCATATAATGCTATATATGATATGTTGTATCCAAATAGCCATTTGCAAGAAGCTTCTACTGATTTTCAAAATAATCATTGGGGTTCTGCTTCTGATATTAAACACAGAACTGAACCTGGGGACTCTTCTGTAATCAGTGGTAAAACATACAAAGACCTTATGGACGAAGTTGGTACCGGTTGGGACGAAAAACTTAGAGATGGTTATAACGATGATGGTGAAAAAAGAGCCGGTAGCTACATAGGTTTTGTTTATAACTGTAAGAAAAACCCTAGTGGTAGTTCTCACAAGCAAACATCAGAAGTTGCGATTAACTTAAACAGTATTGCACAAGTATTCTTAACTGCTTATGTTGAATATATGGAGGGTTTAGACAGCTCAAATTATAGTTATAATGTTGGTAAAAAATCTGATTCAAACTTGTATGATGGTGAAAAAGACAATAAATTTAAATTCACTGTAGTTACAGGTTCAGAAGTTGATACAGATAAACAAGTTGAAGCAAACTTCTATGATGCATTGTTTAACAGAATCTGTCTTGACGGTTGGACTCAAAATGACCAAATTGAAGATAAAGACTATATGCAAGAAATGATGAAAAGTGGTTTGATATATATTTCTTCAATTGGTGATGATGGTTATTATTATCAAGGTAATTACTCAACAGACAAATATATTTCAGAAGTTAAAGATGATGAAGCTATTGCAAAAGCTGAAGCTAAATATAACACTGAAAAAACAAAGATTGAAAACAAAGAAGATACAATTGATATGAAGATGAAGAATTTAGATACTGAAATTTCTTCATTAACAACAGAGTACGATACAACTAAATCAGTAATTTCTAAATCAATTGAAAAATCTTTCAAACGCTATGATGCGTAATTGGAATAGATTTGAGAATTAGTCAAAAGATATGCCGTGTTTTATACATAGCATATCTTTTCTATATTCTATCTTGACATCTTTGTTTGTATCACGTATATTATAAATACGGTTTATGGCGACATGGCCAAGTGGTAAGGCAGAAGCCTGCAAAGCTTTTATCCCCCAGTTCGAATCTGGGTGTCGCCTTTTTAATTAAAAAAAGAAGAATTAAGAAGATAATATGACGATTTTGTTTCAATATCGTCAATTTTTTTGCTTAAATTCTGATTGTAAATATATGTAACAATACTCAATCAAAAGTTAAAGTTTCTCAGAAATAAATCCGATAAATAATATGTAATTAGAAAGAAAAAACTTTAAGGAGTGTAGTTAAAATGTCTGAGAAAAAGATTATGGATGTAGAAGATTTAATGCTTGATTATGCAGAAATGACCAGTTTTGATTTTGGGTCACTGACTAATGAAGAAATGAATACTTTAAACAAAATTACTAATAATGAATATATGAAAAAGCCAATGGCATTCAAGTATGGCAATTTCAAATTGTCTGACTTTTTCCACTCATTATTATCAGATGAAGGCTAATAGCTGAAGATTTTGGAGATATGTGATATGAACGAAAAACAATTGTTTGAAGCTGGCTGTTTTTTACCGTCTTGGGCAGAAGATGTTCAAGAAACAGAACAAATGCCTATTTCACAGGCTTATGTTTCTCGGAATAAAGACCTTCAAACATTATTATCAGAACTTGATGAAATTAAAGACCGAATTCAAGAAATCAAAGCCAGAGAATGGCACCTTACAAAGTTGTTGAATTTCTACAAAAATGACTTTGTTAAGGAGTAACGACTACCAGACATTTATTTAACGTTAAATCAATTTTAAGCCATAAATTTTTATTTATGGCTTTTTCGTATGCAAAATAAAAACCAATCTATATTTCAAGATTGGTCTTTTCGCTATTTCGGGATTTTGCGATTACACAAGGATTTTACTTTGGTAAACTAAGCTGTTTTTCTCTTTTCAATAGGCTCCCCAATTGTTTCTAATAGAGTGTCGATTACTTTTGGCATTTGGCAGATGAAAGAATAATGTCCGTTTGCTAAAGAACATTTTTTGCAGTTGCAATTTATTGAATAGCATTCCAAAGCTTGTTCTGTCCAATTTTGCGTAATTGACTCAGACATTTCATCATTCCCCGGCAAATATAGTTCTAAATCTTCTTCAGATATAATCTTATCCGTACTGCCCTCCCAAAATTTGTCAATAAACTATCCAATCTTATTTTACTTGTTTAAAGTTTGATTTTAATCCTCTAAATATATGAGATTTGAAAAAAGGACTGAAACTTAATCCAGTCCTTTTTTTTGAGAAGTTTTAGTGATTCGGTTTATTCAAAACTTTTTACAAGTTCACCATTTTTGTTGAATTCCATGTAAGTATGTTTACCATTATTTGATTCAACATAAGTCATTGCACCGTTTTTGTTATAGGTTACTCCTTTTTCGTTTTCACCATTTTGAACTCGTACAGATTTTGAACCGTCATCAGCGTATTCAGTTGTTTTAGTTCCGCCGTTTGGCAATTTGTCTTCGATTACGTAACTTTTTGTGCCATTAATATTTTCATTATAGAAAAATATTGTTGAACCGTTTTCTTTACTGATAACTCCTAAACTTCCGTCTGGATTGAACAAATGTGTTACTTTCCCATCTTTAGTTTGGGTTTCAACTCTTTCTAATGCACCATTTGAGTAGTATAATTTTTCGCCTTGAACTTCTTTTGGGTCATAGCCAAGGACAAATGGTTGAGCCGGTTCTAATTCGGGGTCTGTTAAAGGATTAATTCCTGTAGTATTTTCGATTGGTAAATTTTGTCCATTAGTTACACGAATTGGTTTTCCGTTTTTGTATTCTGTGGTTTTAAATTCACCGGTTTTGTTATCTTTTGTATCAACGGATTTGATTTGTCCGTCTTTGCCAAAACGAGTTAACCTTGCACTGTCTGTAACTTCGCATAATTCAAGAATGCTGGAGTGACTGTTTGGGATTGCAGTATAAATTTTCTTAAATCCGTCAGGTCCATATTCAAATTCTTCTGTTGATTCAAGTTTTCCTTGATAATAATGAGATGCTTTTTGAATTTTTCCGTCAGAATTCAATTCTACAATGCTTGATTCTATATTTTTAGGGTCGCCACCATTTTCTGCAAAGTTGAAATTCTTTTGAATTCTTGTCAATTTACCTGTTTGATTATCATAGTATTTAATTTCGCTAACAGCTTTTTCTGGAGCTGAAACGTCCATTTTGTAAACAACTGTTTCTTTGTCTTGTTTATCAACAATTGAATTCAATGTTCCTTGCGAGTCAAGAATTTTTTCACCTTTAATATCTTTTATGCTGTCTGGTGTAATAACCACAGGAATAAGTGGTTCTAATTTCTTTTGTTCTGTTGGTTTTGAGATGTTGGCTTGGTTATAAGCTGCCATTGCGTCCATTCCGCTCATTTGAACATCTGGAGATGCTTGTTGTTGCGGTTGTTGTGGATAGATTGTTTCCGTTGTATAAGTTTGTTGAGTTGCTTGTACAGGAATAAATGTATTTACTGGATTAATCATAGTTTCTCCTTTTTAATTCTACACTACATTATATATAATAACGGTTTGTGAAAAAATTTATTGCTAAGATATTAAAAAATGTAAATCTACACAAAGTTGCGATAATGCGTGTATATAGTATAATATTTATAAAAATATATTGAAGAAGGAGCAGAAATGTTTGGAATTATATTAGCAGGCGGATCAGGCAGCAGACTATGGCCAATGTCAAGAGAGTTGTACCCTAAACAACTTTTGAATTTATGTGGCGAAAAAAGTCTTTTGCAGTCAACTTTTGAAATGTTGGACAAATTTATTCCTGCGAAAAATATTATCAGTATCACAAATTCTAAACATCACGCAAATGTGAAAATGCAACTTAGCGAAATTAGTAAAGAGTCAATAATTTTAGCTGAACCAATTTCTAAAAATACAGCTCCTGCAATAGCTCTTGGTCTTAAATATATTCAAGAAAATACCCAAAATGATGAAACCATTTTAGTTGTTCCGTCAGATTTGTTGATTAAAGAGAATGAAAAATTTATTGAAACAATCAAAAAAGCTCAACCTCTTGTTGAAAGCGGAAAAATTGTAACTTTCGGAATTAAACCAACATACCCTGAAACAGGTTTTGGTTATATTTGTTCTGAAAATGGTGTAGTTTCAAGTTTCACCGAAAAACCGGATAAACAAACTGCGCAAGAGTATTTGAATAATGGTAATTATTTTTGGAATAGTGGACTTTTTATGTTTAAAATTTCTACTTTGATGAAAGAAGTTAAAGAATATT
>JBNMKP010000109.1:0-5558 GCA_050874405.1 bacterium | reverse complement strand
TGAGCTGATTTTTTTGCAACATCTTTTTCTAATGCTCGAACACCGGCTTCTGCCTTCGCAAAAATTGAACCGGATGTTTTTCTCATTGCTTTTCCGGCAACTTCTGAACCAGTTCCAAAGATTGCTTCCGGTGCTAATTTAAGAGCTTTTGAACCATATCTAAAAAGAACACTTGCGATTCCCATTTTCTTTTCCCCGTAAATTTATATCCCCTGTATATATCTAAAGTATTTTTAAATATGAAAATTGCTACAATTATTAAGAAATATTAAACGGTCACCGATTTTATTCAGTGACCGTTTTCATTTATATTGTATGGGGTAATTATGCTGTTAAGTTTAAACTTTTCATCATTATATCATTATCGTAAGGATTAGGAGCAGCTTGGTAATTATATAATGGATTTGTCATACCTCCAGCAAATGCCGGTTGGATTGGTTGTCCCATTTGTGGAATTTGTTGAGATTGTTGAGCTTGCGCCAATTGAGTTGCAACGTCTTCCTTTTTCTCTGAATAAGATTTACCAACAACTTTACCGGTTAACCAGTCACCAACAAACCAACCGATAAGCCCACCAACAGGAGGTAATAATGCCGAACCAATTGCAGCACCTACAGCACCACCGCCTAATCTGGCAGCTGTTTTGCCAAGTTCTGCAATACCTTGTCCAATACCTTGTTCTTTAGTTGCTGTAATTGCATTTGGAAGAGAACCTAAAATAGTAAGCCCTGCAAATAAGAATGGCATTGCTTTACCAAAACCTTTAGTTGCGCCTTTAATACCGCCCCAAATTCCACTTTTTTCAGCAGCTTTTGCAGCAGCAAAGCCTTCCTTAGCAGAAGCTTTTATGGTTGATGGCATACCAACAATATTTTTATATATTCGTTTGAAGAAATTACCATCAGTAGCTGATTTAGCAGCTACATCATTTTCTATTGCATGAAAACCGGCTTTTGCTCTTGTCCAAACATCTCCTTTAGTTTCTCTCATTGCTTTACCAATGATATCAGTGTTAAAGCCAATCGCAGCATTTGGATAAACCTTTAAAATCCTTTTCCCATAATTAATAATAGGACGAATTGAACTAATGTTCATAACTACCACCTTTAATATACCTTTACCTAACCTACAAATATATAAAAAAAATCACCACCCGAAAATTGATTAATTTCTGAGTGGTGTTTATAAAAGTTAACAATTATTTTACAGAACTACTTTATTGCATTTTGTACAAATGATGGAATATCAGAGCCCATTTCTGTTTTTGCAAAAGAGTCAGAAACAGGAGATTTTTCAAGAGTTTTCGCAATTGATTGTTTTACAAAGAAATGATTCAAATCGTCAATACAATCTAATTTCAATTTTGATGGAGTTAAAAGTTCTCCACTATTTTTCAAATCTCTTGCTCTTGCGGCCATAGTTTTTCCGAAAAAGGCTTTATCAAACGGATTTAAAGTATTTGTTTTTATAATTTTTATCATCTTTTTCTCCTTTTTACTATTTGTGTAAATTATAAACCCTGTCAAAATAATTTTTGACAGGGCTATAACAAATATTTACAAAATTCAATTATGCTTGAACTTTTGCGTTATTTTTAATTTCTTCTTCAACTTGCGTCAAAATTTCATCAAGTTTAGAAGAATCTTTAACACCACCTTGCGCAAAGTTTGGACGGCCACCACCATTTGCACCAGTTGCTCTTGCAATTTCACCAACAAGCTTACCTGCGTTAATTCCTTGTTTTACAAAATTGTCAGAAACTTTAACAGCAACAGTAGTTTCACCTGCAAGAATAATTACACTGTTTCCAAGTTTGTTAGATAAATATTCCAAACCAATTTTAATTCCGATTGGTTTCAATCCCTCAACCTTAGAAATAAATAATTTACCACCATCAATTTCTTGCGCTCTTGAAATAAATGAAGCGAATTTGTTTCTTGCATTTTCTTCTTCTAATTTTTCAACATGTTTTTGAAGTCCTTTATTCTCGTCTGTCAATTTTTCAACACGTTCAACAACTTCATCAAAATGAGATTTGAATTTTGTAGATAATTTATCAATTTCAGCAGATTTTGCATTCAAATAATCAATTGCAGAATTTGAAACAGCAGCTTCAATACGTCTTGTACCTGCTGCAATTGCACTTTCTGAAACAATTTTTACAACCCTCAAATCAACAAGTTGTCTTGCGTGAGTACCTGCACAGAATTCTTTTGAAATACAATCAACACCGTTTTCTGAATCTTTTTCAATAGAAACAACTCTAACAGTATCACCGTATTTTTCACCGAACAATGCAGTAGCACCGGTTAATTCAGCTTCTTTAATGCCCATAACTTTGGTATTAACTTTATAACCATCACCAATCCATTTGTTCATAAGATTTTCAACTTTAACGATTTCATCATGAGTCATTGCTCTAGAGAATGTAAAGTCAAATCTCATTCTATGTTCATCAACATAAGAACCTGCTTGTTTTACTTCTGAACCCAAAACTTTTACAAGTGCAGCTTGAAGCAAGTGAGCAGATGTGTGATGAACTCGGATTTGTTCTCTTCTTGGAACATCAATATATGCTTTAACTGTTTCACCTATTGTAACTTCACCATTTAGAACATTACATCTGTGAACATACAAATCATTTACTTTGAATGTTGTTAAAACTTCAGCTTTCAAGTTTTCATTTTCAATATATCCGCTATCGCCTACCTGACCACCACATTCTGCATAGAATGGCGTTTTATTTAGAACGATATCAACATATCCTTCACCCTCAACTTGAGCTAAAATTTTAGCATCTGAACATTCATTATCAGTATATCCGATAAAATCAGTTGAACCAACTTCTTTTTCGATTTTTGCGTACTTCATATCTCCAGTAACACTGATTTTTGCAGTTGCTGCTTTCGCACGTTCTTTTTGCTCTTGCATTGCTGCCTTAAAACCAGTTTCATCAACTTTCAAACCTTGTTCTTCTGCAATTTCTTTTGTCAATTCAAATGGGAAACCGAAAGTATCATAAAGTTTGAATGCGCTTTCACCGTCGATATCTTTTTTCTCATTGATAAATTCATCTAACATCTTGTATCCTCTATCAAGAGTTTTTGCAAAACGTTCTTCTTCTTTTTTAATAGTATCAATGATTTTTTGTTTATTTTTAACTAAATCTGGATAAGCTTCACCATAATTTTCAACAATTACATCAACCAATTTATACAAGAATGGCAATTCCATTCCCAAAATTTTTCCGTGACGTAATGCTCTTCTCAAAATCATACGTAAAACATAGCTTCTTCCCTCATTTCCCGGGATTACACCATCAGAAATCAAGAAAGTAACACATCTTGCGTGGTCAGTGATAATTCTCAATGAAACATCTGTTTTTTCAGATTTTTTATATGGAACACCGCTCATTTCTGAAACTTTGTCCATAATAGGTTTTAATAAATCAGTTTCAAAAGTTGATGCAACACCTTGGCAAACCATTGCTATACGTTCTAAGCCCATGCCGGTATCAACGTTTTTCTTGCCTAGAGGAGATTGGTTGCCTTCTTCATCTTGATATAACTCAGTAAATACCAAATTCCAAATTTCAACCCATCTATCACATTCGCAAGTATCAATACCGCAATTAGGGTCATCACATTTGTATTGTTCGCCTAAGTCGTAGTGAATTTCTGAACAAGGTCCACATGAACCAGATGCCCCTGGAGGTCCCCAGAAATTGTCTTTTTTGCCTTTACGTTTGATACGTTCTGCCGGAACTCCAACACTTCTCCAAATATCAAAAGCTTCTTCATCAGTTTCATAGATTGTAATCCACAATCTGTCTTTATCAAGTTTCAAAACTTCAGTAACAAATTCCCAAGCCCAAGGAATAATTTCTTTTTTGTAATAATCACCAAAAGAAAAGTTTCCTAACATTTCAAAGAATGTATGGTGACGAGGAGTTCTACCTACGTTTTCAATATCTGAATCTTTACCACCGGCTCTTGCACATTTTTGACAAGAAGTTGCACGAGCTGGTTCGTACGGACATGGTTTAATACCCAAAAAGATTGGTAAAAACTGTAACATGCCTGCTGTTGTAAGTAAAACAGTAGGATTGTCCGGTACTAAACTTGAACTTTCAACAATAGTATGTTGACGTTTGTTTTTAAAATAGTCAAGATATAATTTTCTAATTTCATTTCCGGTTAGCATAATAATTTCCTTATAATTTACTACTCTATAAGTAAATTATATATTAAACATTCTCAGTTGCAAAAAGAATGTGTCAGAACTTTAACGGGTAATTTGCAGGAATTTTCCAACTATTTCGTTTGATTAATTCCATACAGAAAGCAGCTCGTCCCCAACTATAGCCATTTACAGAAATTCTATTTGAATTTGAACCACAAGCTTCAATAAGCTTTTCATCAGAAATTTCAAAGCCTATTTGATCTAAACCAGAAGTCACAACTAAACCATTATCTGAATTAAAGATTTGAAAGCCAAAAACATCAATACCTTCTACCTGTTTTTTCTTTGTTGGACTTAATCTGAAAGATGCAGATATCATAGCTGGGGAATCTAAATCTTTTCTACCAGCAAAAAATATAATTGATACTCCATTTGGTAAACTATAACATGCTCCGTTATAATCAATATACATACTTGAATTCGGATTTTGACCGTATGCTTTTGAAAGCTCAATACAATCATCGTGCGAATATTCATAATTAATTTTCATAAAAGGTCTAAAATATTTATCAAAAACCATTTTGGATTTTTCCGGACTCCAACCTGTGCCTGTTAAAATATCTGTTGGCTCAAATCCTACACCATACTCTTCTTCTGCCATTTTAACAGCGTTAGACATAATTGAATAAGAGTCTTTTAACCTATTTTCAACAATAATTTTATGATATTTCGTCATTAACATTGGAATTGTAATCGCAGCAACAACACCAATAATGCCAAGAGTGATTAACACCTCAGCAAGTGTAAAAGCTTTCTTTTTATTAAATTGAGCCATTCATTAAATCCTTTCAAAACATAAAAGTTGTAATCTTATTCAATTATACACTTTTAACGAGTATTAATCAATAGTTTAGACAAGAAACGTTATGTTAATAAGGGATATAATATCTAAAATTGATATAGGGAGATACTTATGGATTTGAAACAGATATTAGGCAATAACATAAAACACTACAGACAACTTAAAGGTTATTCACAAGAAGAGTTTTCTGAAATGCTTAATATTTCACAACAAACATTGAGTAGAATTGAACGAGGTATAAATTTTTTAACCGCCGAAACGTTGGAAAAAATTCCACCAATCCTTGGAATAAATCCCTATGAATTACTTATGAATGAAGAAGATTATTCGACAATAAATATAGTAGAAGATATCGAAAAACATCTTGAATACATAAAAAAAGACCCTAAAAAACTAAAATTTATACAAAAAATAATCCGAGATACAGCACTTTTATAAAAGAAACACTTGCAAGAAAATTTTTTCATGATAATATAAGAACTGTAAGCAGTTTGCTTAACGGAATAAGCGTCCG
>JBNMKP010000108.1:0-5574 GCA_050874405.1 bacterium | reverse complement strand
TTTGTTGTTGGTTTTGTTGATTTTGTCTTTTTTCCTGACCGGTAGAAATTGCAGAGTCAATTCTTTGACCAAAAGGATTGTTCACAGAATTAAACATACGATGCTCCTTGCAAGTTTTTAAATTGCCATCTGTCATGTCGGCAAATTTATTCAAAACTTTAAATATCTAATCTAAATATAGTAGATTTTTTCTATGCTAAAATATAATCAAAGGAGGCTTTTATGTACACAATTAAAGAAGTTGCAAAAAAAATGGATATATCAGAACATACTCTTCGTTTTTGGGCAAAAAGCGGATTTTTCCCATTCATAAAGAGAAATGAAAACAATATCAGACTTTTTTCAGACAATGATTTAGATTGGGTTAGAATTGTAAAATGTTTAAGGTCAGTCGGAACTGAAAATAAGGCAATCAAAAGATATATTGATTTGTGCATAAAAGGTGATTCTACAATTCCGGAAAGATACGGAATTATTCAAGCTACAAAATTGAAAGCCGAACAACAAATGCTTGAACTTCAACAACAAATGGATTTATTAAATTATAAAGAAAAATACTATCAAAACCTTATCAAAAACAACTTGAAAGACGGTTGGAATCCAATGAACAACCACCAAGTTGAAACAGAAGCAGTATAGAACTTTTATTCTTTTTTAAGGAAAAACGCAAGCCCTAAAAGGTAAGATGTTAATAATCCGATTGCAAGTATTATTCCCATTGAACTTATGAGTTTAAAGCTTGTAAATGCAAGCAACGTGAATGATATAAATGTGGAAATGAATGAGATAAAGACAGCATCTTTTGATTCTTTTCCACCATTTGCCATAAATATTGAATAATCTAAACTAAAACCAAGAATTAAAAATATTGATAAAATATGGAAAATATCAATTTGTTGCCCGATTAAAGAGGTAAATCCAATCGCAAAAATAGAAGCGATTAGTGGTGCAGAGATTATTTTTGCAGCCTTTAGCGGTCTATAACAAATTGAAAGTAAAATAAAATAAACTAAAAATATAAGTGGTAAAATTTTCACGAATTTAATCCTGATAGATTTCATTATTTGAGAAATATTATCCACTAATTTTATTTGATTTATATTTTTACCCAAAATTAAAGGTTTATATTTTCCAAAAACAATCATATAAGAAATGTTTTCATCTAACATAAAGTTTTTCAAAATATCATTATTATTTTTAGTAAAATCTTGAACATCATTTTTCAAACTTGATTTTTTTAGAGAATTTTTTGTATTCAAATCAAGGAAATTTGCATAACTATCTAAGTTGTTTTGATATAAATCTTTAACCATTTGTCGATTTTCACTTTGTCGTTTTGTTGATGGTAAAAATTGAGCTAAAGAAAAATATAAAACCCCATCTTTATTGAGTTTATCTCCAATAATTTCTTCTTGTTCAATAATTTTATTTACAGAATTTCCCTTGATTGTAATAAATGTTATTTCAGGCATTTTGAAAACTTTATTGTTTAATATTTCAGCTTTTAATAATTTTTTTTGCGGAGTGTACAAAGTTCTAATATCATCACTTGTTTTTATTTGACAAAAACCAATTATTGAAACAATTACAATAACTAAAACCAAAATATTTCTATATTTTGAAATATCCGGAAGTTTGATATCGCCTGTAGTTTTAGGGTAAAAATTCTTTAACATCGGCAAAATTAAAATCACAAACAAATACACTCCAACAAGTCCAAATGCCGTAAAAATTCCGATTTGTTTAAGAAGTTCAACCCCACTAAATAATAAAAGCAGAAAAGCTACAACCGTTGTCAACATTGAAACAGTAAGACTTTTTATTATATTTATATTTTTCAATTCTGAAATAATATAATGGAAAGAATAATCCAAACTTATACCAATCAATGATGTTGCAAAAACAATCGTCAAGACATGCATTTGTCCTAAAACAGCAATTGTTGTTAAATACCCGACAATTAAACCAAAACTTATACTTAACAAAATCGGAATAAATATCTTCAAAGAATTGAAATATTTTTTGCAAATAAACATTATTGCTAAAAATGAAATCATACAAATAATATTTATTTCAAACGAAGATTTTTGACTGGTTACAAAAGTATGGATAGGAGTTCCTGTCAAATATATTCTAGAATTTCCCTTTTTATTACATTTTTGTTGAAATTTTATTAATGTTTTTAAATCTTTGTTTAATGTTTTTGAGTTTGTAATATTTAGAGAAATTTTTGAATAATACTTACCATTGAATTCTTTTGTATTATTAAAAGTGTCAAAATAAGGATTTTGCAAGCTCAAAACATAATCTGTCGCAAACAAATACGGATCTTTGTCCGGTGTTTGAATAAAAAATCCTATAGGATTATAGAGTTGTTCAAGGCTAATCTGTGAAAGTTCTTTGTCCTTTTTATTCTTTAATAATTGTCGCCTATTGTAAGAAATAAAATTATTCGGATATTTGCTATAAATTTCTAATAGTTTATCAGAATTAAAATTGTCTTTTTTAATATTAGTTTTATTTAAAAGATTGAATAATTCGTCTTTTGTGTTTTCAACTTCTTCAACTTCACGAGATTCAATAATTACATTCAACGTAGAAGACGAAATATCAGAAAGTTCAATGAGTTGTTTTTGTAATTCATTTTGAGGATTTAAGAAGCCTGACAAAATTCCGGTTTCAACAGGTCGCATTCTCAAAAAAGCAAAGACCGTTAAAACAATAAAACCAAGCAATAAAAATATTCTGAATATATTTTCTTTCTTTATCATTTGCTAAACCATATTGTCGTTTTTGTAGAATTTGTCGTCTTAATAATCATTTGTGTTATATAAGATTTGCCGTGAATTTCAACAGGAGCAAGATATTTTGCAGCTTGTTGATTTTTCTTTGGAATTAAACCTAACTGCCATTCGTCCTTGTTTTTGGTGAAATAGAAATTGAAAACCCGTTCTATTTTAGAATAAGATTTATTCGAAATTGCATTCACAATTTCGTTAACTTGACGATATTCAGTCGTATTGTATGAAGTTGTTGAATGAAGAGGATACGTTGTATTAAAAACAACACCTTTATTCTTGATAAACCTAAAATCTCCAGAAGATTTGATATTAACAGTAGAATTCGGAATAGATTTTTCTTGTTTAAAATTACAATTAATACTATTCAATTCAGGCATTTGTGGAATTATCACGGACAACTTTTGCGGGTGACTAAAAACATCAGCACATGCCGACAAGTTAATCAAAAATATTGAAAATATCAAAACTAAAAACTTTTTAAACAATTTTTCCCTCCAAACATTTTTTCAATTTTTGAGGTGCTGTGTATAAAGTTTCCCCCGTATCAACCGTTATACAAATTTGAAGAGATGAAGCTTTGAATAATTTTTCTCCGGTTTTTGCATTAGTTATTGTATATTTGATAATTATTGCAGGTTCAAGTTCTTCTAAAGAACATTTTACATTCAAAACATCGTGTAACTTTGCAGGAGCAATATATTTCAAATCCATTTTTGCAATAGGATACATAACATTATTTGTGTGCATTGTCATATAGCCAAAGCCTATTTTTTCAAACATTTCTCCTCTGGCAAGTTCTAAAAATTTCAAATAATTTCCGTGCCAAACAATATTCATTGGGTCTAAGTCAGAAAATGCAACTGTTACAGTACTATTTGATTCAAATAAACTCATGCTTTAATTCCCTCATTCAATGTTTTTATAGGTAAAATTCCAGATGAATATCCGCAATTTTCATCAAGGTATTTATAACTTATACCGTTTTTAACTTGTTCCAATTCAAGTTTCAAAACTTTATCAGGTTGAATTATATTAGTGAATTTTATTTTTCGATACTGTCCTGAAACACAATCTACACCGAAAAATCTACGTGCATAATATTGAGCATAAAACAATTGCACAACCCCCGGAACAATGTGAAAGCCATTGAAATGCCCTTTAAAGAAATTGCAATTGTTATAAAAATACAAAGAAACTGTCCATTTGCCATCTTCAAAATTTTTATCAATCACAACAGGAAATGACAAATTTAAGTTAAAAAGATATTCAATTTCTTTTTTATCAATTTTGCCATTAATTGTATGCGGAACTTCATCAATAAATTTCCATTTTTGCGGAACAATTTCATATTTTGTTTTAACAATAGACTTTAATTGTTTTATCAATTTTACAATGCCATTTTCGTACAAATAATCTAAGCCAACTTGAGTTAGCACTGCAAGACAAGCCAATTTTTCATCTATTTTTACAACATAAGAATCCTTTAAAAACTCGCAAGAATTCAAAATTTTTTCAATTTCAACTGCGGAAATTCTTTTTTCTTGAATTTTATAAACCCTATCTGTTCTGCCTTTCACAAGGATATCATCATTATGAAATTTTTCGATTTTATCCATTATTTTTACAGGAGATGTCAAAGAAAAATTTGTTTTTACCATTGCGAAATCTTCACTACAATCCAGTTCAACCCCTTTAAAAATATGAAATCTTTCGTCAAAAGAATTTCTATACGCAACAACACCGGTTTCTGTACTACCGTAAATTTCTATAACATTAGATGCGATTTCTTTTGCGAATTTAAAAACATTTTCTTTAAGTTCCGCCCCTGCTGTAATCAACACTTGCGGATTTTTTACAGGATAATTCTGGTACTTCGTCATTTTTGCAATAAAAGACGGTGTTGAAATCAGGCATGAATTTTCAACATTGATATTCTCCGGAACTGCGACAGTGTCTGTATTTATGACATTTTCGTTGTTCAACGGCAACATCAAATGGAATGTAAATCCAAACAAATGATTCATTGTTGTTGTAGAAATGAATTCTTTGTTTTTTAGAATAATTGGAAATTGATTTTTTAATGTTTCAGATTCAGAGAATAAATTTTCCAAAGATTTTTGTACAGCTTTTTTCTCACCAGTTGTGCCGGAAGTGTGAAAATTGATAATAACATCTTTTGGATTTAGTTTGATAAAACCATTAAATTTGCTACTATCAAGATTTTTTTTGCTGTTTATTTCATCAATAAAAATATTTTTATTTGTAAAAATTTCAGCTAAAAAATTTATTACAAATACAAAATTATCAAAGTCTTTTGTGGTTGAATTTAGGTTTAATTTATTCTGAATTCTTTCAAGTACTAAATCTTTAACCATTTTTACAGAATAATTTTTACCATTCTTTTTGAGAATGATTTTTTCATCAAATTGATTTGTGTAAAAATATTCTAAAAAATTAGCAATCATACTTCCTCTTGAATCTTATTCTTACAATATATTCTATCGCAAAAAAGCTTCCGACAAGCAAATATGAAATACAACCGTTATATAACGCCCAAACCTTTTCAGGCATAAAAACTGTCGCAAGTGATACTAATGTATTCAAAAAAGTAAATCCTGCCCAGATATAAGTCAATTTTCTTGTATAATCCAGAGCTTTAGGCTTTATATCGGGTTCTATAAGTCTTGCGAATTTTTGTATAACTGTTTCTTTTCTAAATTAAGAAATAAAAAACAACAAAAACAATGAAAAATTAACCAAAACAGGATAGAAC
>JBNMKP010000107.1:0-5580 GCA_050874405.1 bacterium | reverse complement strand
TTCATGCTATTATTAAAAAAACTGGGAGTTTTAAAATATGGGACAAACTTTAGTTGAAAAAATTATATCTAACCATGCTGACCATAGTGTTAAAGCAGGTGAACTTGTTATTGCAAAAGTTGATGTTTGCGCAGTTCAAGATGGGACAGGACCACTTACGGTTCAAGAGTTTAAAAAACTAGGCAAAGACAAATTGAACAACCCAGAAAGAACAATCCTTTTCATTGACCACGCATCACCTAGCCCGAAAAAAGAATTATCAAACATGCATACAGTTCTAAGAGATTTCGCAAAAGAATATGGAGCTGTATTATCTGAAGTCGGAAGTGGAGTTTGTCACCAAAGATTAGTTGAAACTTTTGTAAACCCGACTGAAATTCTTGTTGGTGCAGATTCTCATACTTGCACATCTGGTGCGTTAGGAGCTTTTGCAACTGGCATGGGCTCAACGGATGTTGCTGTTGCAATGGCTTTAGGCAAAACTTGGCTCAAAGTTCCGCAAACATTCAAAATTGTTGTTAACGGGAAATTCAAAGAAGGGATTTGCTCTAAAGATTTGATGCTCCACTTGATTGGTATGATTGGTGCAGATGGCGCAACATATAAAGCTTTAGAATTCTGTGGAGATACAATCGACAATATGTGTATGGCAGAACGTTTTACACTTGCTAATATGGCTGTTGAAGCAGGTGCTAAATGTGGACTTTTTGTTCCTGATGAAAAGACAAAAGAATATTTAAAATCTCGTGGAAGAGAAGATAAATTCAAAGAAATTAAACCAGATGAAGATGCTATCTATGAAAGAATTATTGAAATAGATGCATCAACTATTGAGCATACCGTATCTTGTCCTCACACCGTTGATAATACAAAACTTGCAAAAGACTTAAACGACGTTAAAGTTAACCAAGTATATGTTGGAACTTGCACAAACGGCAGAATTGAAGATATGAGAACCGTTGCAAATATTCTAAAAGGGAAAAAAGTTCATGAGGGTGTTAGAATGTTAATTTGTCCAGCTTCTCGAGATATTTACAAACAAGCACTAAAAGAAGGATTACTTGAAACATTTATTGATGCAAATGTAACAATTCTACCTCCGGGGTGTGGACCGTGCGTAGGAATTCATGCCGGTATTCTTGCAGATGACGAAGTTTGCTTATCAACACAAAATAGAAATTTCCAAGGTCGTTTAGGAAATACCAAAGGTTATATTTATTTGTCTTCTCCTTACGTAGCAGCATATTCTGCTATTAACGGGTACATTTCTGACAAGTAAATTGGTAAATTTAAACTAAAAGTAGCGCCAATTTTAATAAAATTGGCGCTTTTTCTATCTCTCTTAATGATATTTTATATATTTAGTTTAATGTTGTTTGTAAACTTTCTTTGTATAAGATTCGATGTAAGGAGTATCAATTTCAAATACGTGAATTCTCCCGGGACCTAAATCTACTGCAATTTCACCTTGTAAAACTTGGAATTTACTTTCTTCTCCATAAGAAGGTAGCAAGTTTTCTAGTTTTTGATTTGCTTTCAATGTAGGAACTTCAACTTTGCACGCAGTATGGCGATCAACATTTTTATTCGCAATGACGAGTAAAGTTTTTCCGTGTCTATGACGAGCGAATGCAATAACCTTATCTTGCGGGTCTTTTTTCTTGTCTAAAACGATATAAAAACCACGTTTCAAAACTTCACCGTATTTATCTCTGAAATTCAAGCAAGCAGTCATAAATTGACCGATTTCAGGTTCTTTACCCCCTGGTTTTCTTGAAAGATTGAAGATATCAAGTTTTCCGTTATGGACAGTCATTTCATGATTATCTGTACGAGTTTCTGTAGAATATTTATCCTTGTAAGAATAATTGTAATAATCGCCTGATTGGAAACCATCAACAAAGTATGGATTCATCATCGGCAAAGTTACTTCCAAACCGGAAACCAAGTTACAATAAGTTGCACCACCATTGAACATTGGTGACATGTCATCGTGAGTAGCAAAAGAGCCAATCAAAGATTTACCTCTTTCAACACGATATGACATATTCAAGTTGTCAATCACATAGTCATTAAGTTCTTTTGCAGTATTCCACTCATGGAAGATGTGATATTGACCATAATAAGCATCAAAACCTGCTCTTAGAGAATCTTCCGGTCTATCATAAGGCATATTTGCTTGTGGAGAAGCATCTTCATAAGTATAAGATTCTGCAAGCCAAGCGAACTCAGGATTTCTTTTTCTTGAATAAGGAATTAAAATATCCCAAAATTCTACAGGTTTAGCTCTTGCAACGTCAGCTCTAATTCCATCAACTCCTGCATCAATCAACATATCAACAAATTTTCTATGATATTCAAGAAGCTCCGGATTTAAAGTTCTTTTTCCTTCGTCTTCCCAAGGTTTGAAACATTCTGATATCAAACCAACCTTGAGGAGTTTTTGCGAGTCCGTTACGTTCATGAGCCATCAAATCCGGTCTGTCATTGTAAAGGTCATAAGATGCACAACTAGGCATATCAACCATTACTCTAATACCTCTATCATGACATGCATCAACAAATGTTTTAAATTGTTCTTTATCTGAACGTGGGTCATTTTTATCAATTAGCATTGGGTCAATTTTTAACATATCAGCCGGTGCATATACAGAACCTGCTGTACCCATTGCATTGCTTTTCCCTGGAGGATTGATTGGAAGAACGTGTAATGTATTAAATCCCTCCGCTTTGACTTCATCTAATCTATCAATAGCATTAAGAAATGTTCCATGTTGCTCGTTATTATCAATGTATTCATTACCGTTCAAATCTTTTGCGTTGAAAATTCTAGGAACAATTGCTAAAATCTTAGCACTGTTTGTTGTAAACAATGTACGCAAATCATTTTTATAAGGTTTTACTTGTTCAGTATTTTGTACGGCATTTGTCTTAGTTATAACCGGGGAATTTATCAATGCTTGATTTTTCAAGAAATCTGTCAACAAATTTGATGAAGACATTGTTCTATCTGTTTGTACAGGAGAGTGAGTTTGTACTGTATTATTTTGTTGAACAGCATTTAGAGAATTAAGTTTTTGAGCAATCAAATTATTAGAAACATTCATCATTTTACTTATTCTCCTTTTGAACTTTTGGAACTTTCATTCTTCCGATGAAGAATTGAGATAACACAGTCACCCCAAGCAAACCGGCACCTAATGCTCCAAACATCTTGAACCAAACTTTGCTATTATAAGATTGTTTGCATAATTTTGTAAACATTTCATCAGGAGCTGAACCCATCAACAAGAATTTCAGTTCAGATGTTGAATCAACAGCACCATTTACTAAATGGTTAGGTTTTGCAAAATACTTATCTCCGCCTAAGAATTTCAATACAGATTTTCTGTAGTTTAAGAAATCTTCAAAGAATACGGAATCTTTAATCTTATTCAATGTATCTAAATGCAAATCTCCGTCATACATCAATTTCATTGCATTTGCGAAGAAATCTTTGTCATTTGAGAGTTCAACAAGATCTGTTGCAGAGTGAGTTCCTAAATATTTATTAACAACTTTGCCTGCTTTAGTTTCAATTTGAGAATAGTAATCTCTGAAAGCTTGAGAATTTGTATCCCAAGGTGCTTGACGATCAGGATTACGTCTTGAATAGAACTTAACCGCATAATCTGAACTATGACCATCTATTAGAATTTGTTTACATAATTCAACAAGTTCTTCTTTTACTTCTCTTGGCATTCCTTGATTTAATACGTTTTGAACATTTTCAAGTTTTGAAACTCTATGGTACATATCCAAAGTATTCAATAAACGATAGAATGAACTTTTTACCCCACGAATTCTGTCATTTACAAATGATAATTGTAAATCTTTTAATGAAGTTTTAGAAGTATCAGAATATCCAACTAAAGCCTCTGCAGTTTGCCCCATACGAGATTGTCTTAAAGAATCTGCTGTTTCATTAAATGTTGAATTAACTAAAGTTTGATACAAGTTACCTTTATCTTCTTTAGCTTTTTCAAGAGATGCCATTTTACTTTGCAATTCTGAAAGTTTTGATTGAATTTCACCTACAACATTTGAATAAGTTTCATCGTTAGATACAATGCTTTCAAATTTGTTTCTTAAAATTTTTCCTGCGATTTCTCTATCAATTCTTGATTTATCAACTTCTTCCGGAGTGAATTGAAGAGTTTTTAATAAACTACCTGTAATATCATTCCAACGATTAGCCAAAATTGTTTCGGGAGCTTGTGCTGTTTTGATATATGCAACACTATCTAAAACAGAATTCTTTGCTTTGAAATCATTCAAAATACCGTTAACAGATTTTAAATGGTTAATCAAAGATTCTGATAACACCGCAGCAGATTTGAATTTAAAGGCATTTGCGAGTTTTGAATCAGCGCCATATTCTCCAGAGTGAATAAGTTGTTTCATCACAAAACGTAATTTTCTGGCATTCATATTTTCCGGATTTGCTTGTGCAAATTGATTAATTCTGTCATCAAGCATATTTTGGATAAGTTTTGAATGTTCAGAAAAATCTTTAACATCATTTCTAAGTAATCCGTGCTCTTTAAATCCGTTCAAAATAGATTCTTCGTCTGGAATAATTCTACCTAATTCTTCTTTAGATAACGGAACTGATGAAATTTGTTCTTCTAAAACTTTTCTAACATTTTTCAACGAATCTTCATCGAAATTATATTTTCCAAGAGATGGGAACATTTCGTTCAAATCTTTTCTTACACTGGTTGATGTTACAAAATCAAGTCCGTCTGTAAGTTTTGTATGGATTGAATCTAAAACTTCAGGAGTTAAAGGTTTTCCTTTATTTTCATTCAATACTTCGTTCAAAGATTCTACTTGTTTAGAAAAATCAAATTTTGTGATTTCGTTAGAGAAGTTTGAAAGCTTTCTATCTGCAATTTTATCCATTTTTCCATCTAAGTACTTGCTTAGAGTTGGAGTCAATCCATTACAAATCAACGCACTCATAATAGGAGTTGCAAAACCGGCTGTCAACATCCACATAGTATTATTTTGAAGCGCAATTTTACGCATCTTTTCTTGAATGAATTCTCTTCTATTTGGGATATCTTTTGGAACATGTAATCTATTGCCAATTTTGTCAATTTCTTTATCTGAATATAAATCCCAAGGAATAAATTGGTGATCTTGATAGAATAATTTCTTTCTACCATAATTATCTTCATATTTTTGTCTGATATTTACACCGTGAATTAAATACGCAGGTAACTGAATAGCTAATTTTGGCCAAATATCCATTGCCCCAAAGAATGAACCAAGTCCAACAAATTCCAGTACTTTAGTCAACGGAGTTTGTTTTTGAGCAAATAAGCATGTTGCAATTGCAAGCCCACCTAACTTCATTCCAAAATCATTCAATCGTCCAAGTTCATGGTCGTTTGCGGTTCCTTTTACAGCATGTCCAAATGCTTTTGCATCATATTTCAAATCTTTGAACACCTCTGATGGCATGTCAAAGATGTTATTTCGAACCAAATGACCGTTACTAGGCAAAGGTTTAATAAAAGTTCTATTATTTAATTC
>JBNMKP010000106.1:0-5591 GCA_050874405.1 bacterium | reverse complement strand
ACACTTACAACTGATTCTGTATTGATTGCAACAAAAGATAAAGGAGTTTGCTTAGGTGGTGTCTTCGGTGGCGCTAATTCTGAAATTGACGATAACACAACTTCAATTGCATTAGAAGCTGCATATTTCACTCCTGCAACTAACAGAAAATCTGCAAGAAGTGCAGGATATAGAAGCGAAGCAAGTGCAAGATTTGAACGTGGTATTGATATTGAAGCTGTAAAACCGGCTTTAATGCGTGCAATGCAATTGTTGGTTGAATATGCAGATGCAGAAGTTATCGGAGTAGTTGAAGATGGCGAAAATAAACTTGAACCTATCGAAATTACTTTGAGATATGCACAAATTAAAAGAATTTTAGGTTGTGAAATCGCACCTGAAAGATGTATTAATATCCTAGAAAATCTAGGGTTTAAAAAATTGGGTGGAAATGATGCAGCCGCTAAGTTCTTAGTTCCAAGTTTCAGAGCTTATGATGTTACAAGAGAAATTGATTTGATTGAAGAAATTGCAAGAATCAATGGTTACGACAAAATTTCTCCAACATTACCGTCAAAAGCTCAAACTCCAACAATTACTTTGGAAGAAAAAGTTATTAATAAAGTCAATGAAATCATGCTATCAGCAGGTTTGAACGAAATTCAAACAAGTTCACTTATCGGTAAACCGTTGTTAGACAAATTCAAAATGACTTATGATGATGAAAATGCAGTTAAAGTTTTGAATGCAGCAAGTGAAGACTATGCAATGCTTCGTCAAACATTGGCTGCAAGCGTTTTGAACTGTATGAAATACAATTTTGATAACGGTCAGAAAAATTTCTGGGCTTACGAAATTGGTAAAACTTATATCAAAACAGCACCTGCAGATGAAAAATCAACCGGTGTTAAAGAAACAAGAGTTTTGGAAGGTGTTTTGACAGGTGAAGTTCAAAATTCTAAATGGCAAGTTAAAACAACTGTTGATTTCTACACTGTTAAAGGTATTTTAGAAAACTTGTTTAATGAGTTAGAAATTTCAAGAAGAATTAAAATTGTTCCTATTGAAAAAACTGAACTTATAAACACACACAAAGCTCTTCACCCATACAGAACTGCGGTTATTATGTTGTTAGGCAAACGTCCTCTTCCTATCGGATATTTCGGACAAGTTCACCCAACATTGATTGACAAATTGAAATTAAATCAAGACGCATTTTTGTTCAAAGTTGATTTAACAGAATTGATTGGAGCTGTTAAAGAATCTGTTCCAAGATTCAAACACATTCCTCAATATCCGGAAGTTAGACGTGATATTGCATTCATTATTAATGACGAAGTATCTTTTGATGATATTCAAAAAGTTATCAAAGGTTCTGTTAAACAAAATATCTTCAAAGGTTCTGAAATCTTTGACATATATCAAGGTGAACACGTTGAAGACGGCTTCAAGAGTGTTGCTTTCAGAATTAAAATGCAAGATGAAAATGCAACTTTGACAGACGAAATCATTGAACAACAAATGACTTCTGTTAGAGAAAAATTACAAAAAACTTATGCTCAAATTTCATTCAGGGAGTAATTAAATTATGAAAAAATTCATCTTATTATTCTTGTCTGTTTTGACATTAACTTTTGGATTTGGTTTTTGCGAAAATGCTTATTCAAAAGACGTAATACCGGTAAGACCAAACATTGTAACGGTTAATACTGTTGGTTTGTACCAAGTCGGGAATGATGTTAGAATTTACAAAGAACCAAATGAAGAATCTCAAATTCTTTACCGTGTTCGTTGGAATAATGATGAATTTTTTCCAGATACAATCGGAGCAGAAAAGTTTTTTACATTATTTTTACCTACAAAAGAACTTGCACTTGTTAGTGTTGTTGATGTTCTTGATGATTGGGTTGAAATTGTTTATGACAATTCAACAGGAAAAACCGGTTGGATAAAAAAAGATGACCCATACAAATTTATGACATGGATTAATTTCTATAATATCTATGGCAAAAAATACGGACTAAATCTATTGAAAAGTGCACCTGAAACTTGCAAAGACATGAAATCTTCACCTGAAGATATGGCAAAAACTATTTCAACAATGAATTATCCGCAAAAAATTAATTTGAATGTAATTCGTGGAAACTGGGCACTAGTTAGCGTTATGGACTTAGATAGAACACCAAAAACCGGCTATATTCGTTGGAGATCAGATGATGGTGTTCGCTATTTTTTCCCTGACGTAAAATAGTTTGATTAGATATATTTTTCAATAATTTTTTGAACTTGAATTTGAACTTCATCAATTGATTTTGTAGAATCTACAACTTTAATTCTCTGAGGTTCAAGTTTTGCAAGTTCCAAATAACCTTGTCTAACTCGGTTAAAGAATTCTTTACCTGCACTTTCCATACGGTCTTTTTCTGTGCCAACTCTTTGCATTGAAGTTTCAATATCAACATCAAAAACAAAAGTTAAATCCGGTTTTCTTCCATTTGTTGCAAGATCATTCAGTTTGTTAATTTGCGGAATATCAAGTCCTCTTCCATAACCCTGATATGCAACAGTACTATCTGTATGCCTGTCACAAAGTACAATTTTGCCTTGTTCAATCGCAGGATTAACAATGATATCAATATTTTGCGCTCTATCAGCTAAAAACAAAAAGGATTCACATCTGTTTGAAACTTCTCCGTCATAACTTAGTAAGATTTTTCTAATATGTTCGCCTAAACCTTTTCCCCCAGGTTCTCTTGTCAAAACAACTTCAAAACCTTTATTTTCAAGATAAGTTTTTAGCAAATTTAGTTGGGTTGTTTTTCCGCAACCATCTGCTCCCTCAAATGTAATAAATAAACCTTTTTGCATATAAACCTCTTCTTTTTGTTTAATTATAACGTAAAAAAACGAACCGTAAAACCGATTCGTTTTTTATAAAAGATAAAGCAGCCCATAAGCCGTGTTCTGTTTTCGATAATCATCTGTCTGGTATTAGGATTACTCCTAATCTCTAGCGATTTTTCCGAAGATGGCGAACAACCTTAGCCTTCGATTCAATCTTGCATCTGACCGGGGTTTACCTAGCTGATACCTTCCGATATCACTGGTGAAGCTCTTAACTCACCGTTGCACCATCGCCTGTGATAAAAAATTTATCCATTGGCAGTCATCATTTCTGAGGCACTGCCCACCGACTCACATCGTCCGGAGTTTCTCCGGCGGCCTGTTCTTAGATGCACGGACTTTCCTCACTTGTAATAATTACGAAGCGCGATTATCCGACTACTTTATCCGTTATTCTGTTACATCTTTGTTAATTTTGATTGCACTTTGTGCCCAAGCATCAGAAACAGTAATTCTTCCGTCTTCATAAATACTCATTGTAAAACGGTCAAAACCACTTGTTCTTGCAGCGCATTTTGTAGAATCTTCAAGTGTTGCACCATCACTTAAATCTACATTGGAAGTTGCTGCTTGACCACAATTTGGAGCATCTGTTCCATTAACATCTACAACCAAAGTAGCCGTTGCAGTACTAGTTGCTTTACTGTTAAATCCGCTATCACTCAATTTCCAGTTCATACCATCTTTAGTAGAGAAAGTACCTCCACCAGATGCGATACTTGAACTATTTTTATCAAGTTTGTCGACAAAAAGAGTCGCAAATTTTAAACTTGCATCACCCTCAGTTTCAATTGTTCCGGTATTGCTACTTCCACCCCAAAGAGTACAGTTTGAATATCCATATCCATCATCAAAACCAAGTCGTTTATCTGCCGTTGTTGCAGATGATTTGTCCGGATAACAAGCTTCATCATTGATAATATCTGCAACTACACTTTGTACAATGTAATAAGCTCTTTTTGCCATCATTGTATTTTGGTTTGGCATTAAGTTAAAAATAACCGGCAATAAAATTGCACATAAAATACCAATAACACCAAGTGCAATAAGCAATTCAGACAAAGTAAATGCTTTATTAAATTTTTTCATTCCAATCTTTCCTCAATTACTCTTAAATATATATTCATTATACCATATTGTATTGAATTTTTCAATATAATGTGTTATCATAGTAGTAGTGTAACCGTTTAAAAAAGAGGAAAATAAATCGTTTAGAATGTAAAATTTTGTTTACATAGTAGCAAAATAATTCATTCAGATGAGTTAATATCATATCACGTCCTTTATAATGTGTAGGAAAATAAACACGGATATTTGGGTGTAGAAGCTCGAATAAACACGAAAAGCGAGATAGATTATGGTCGATAACAGATCTGCAGGATTCTTTGGTATCGGAGGCTCATTCAATTTCAAGAGTGGCGACATATCAGGAACAGCGGCAAAAATGCAAGATGATAAAATGGGGCAAGGCGGTGAATATTTTTCACAACGTGGAAACCAAGAGGAAGAACAAACTCCTGCCCAACAATATACAGACCAAAGTGCTGTATTACGTGCCACGTTAAACTCTCTTGCGATGATGAATGTTGCAAATGTTATCAACTCCAAAAAGCATAAACGAGTAATGGACGAAGAAGATAAAATTACCGAGGATTTAAAAGAAATTTTACGTTTGAAGAAAATGCAAACCCGTCAACAACAAAAACACAATGACGAAGATGGTCTTGAAAGGTATTAGTTTTTTATTTAGTAACATAAAAATCAACAACAGAAGTGTTTGGAATTTTTACTTAAGATGAAAGTTGTGTTTTAATTCTATTAAATTCTTCTTGTGAAATAACGTCTTTATCTCTATAATAAACAGTTTCACCACTTGGAGCTGTCCCTTTTCTGTATGTTGCATTTCCATTTTCAAATTTTTCTGCTTTAGGGTCTTTATCTGCCCATAATGTATCGTGAATATATGAAGTATCACTTACTTTAGATGATAAAGCAGAACGTTGTTTTAATGCATCTGCATTTTCAGCATTTCTGCTTTCCATATTGTTTATAGTAAATTTATTTTTCGTTTTACCAGAAGATGAAATAGTTGTATCGCTATGATCGGATTTGGCATTATTTTTATCTATTGTTTTTCCTGCCGCATCAAATTGTTTAATTTCTTTTTCTTCCAATTTTGTTAAACGTTTTTGTTGTGATGCAATTTCACTCTTTAATTCTTTAATATTTTGTTCATTAACTTTAGCTTTTTCAATAATGCCATTGTTATCTTCTACTGCTTGTTTTGCTTTATCATAATTTTCTTTTGCAGTATCAACTTCTTCTTTTGCTTTCTTTTGTTCAGCTTCAGCTTCTTTCAAATCTTTATTTGCTGTTTCTAACTCTTTCTTAGCAGCATTCAATTCTTTTTCAGCATTTGCAACAGCTTGTTTGTTAGAATCTTTTACTTGTTTAGCTGCATCTTTTGCATTTTTTGCATTATCCATAGTAGTTTTTGCTTTAGACTCGGCTTGTTTTGCTTCATTCAACTTAGTTTCTGCTTCTTTTACTTTTGCTTGAGCAGCATCATATTGAGCAGCATTTTTATCTGTTCTAGGTCCTAAAGCATTTAATGCGTTTTTAGCACTTGTTAAATTCGTTTCTGCAGCTGCAGTATTATTTTTTGCAACTTGATATTTAGACTCAGCTTCATCATAAGCAGCTACTTT
>JBNMKP010000105.1:0-5630 GCA_050874405.1 bacterium | reverse complement strand
TCTAAATTGTGGGCAACTTCTGAATAGTATCCGATTGGAGTTGGAGCAAGTCCTAAATCTTCAATATGATGAACTCCACAATCAACAAGCCCGCCAATCAAGGCTTTTTTTAAAGCCGGAGAATGAGGTCTTGCATCCATACAAACACTTATTTTTAATTCGTTAGCATGTTTTGAGGTTTGGTTTATTAACCAATTTACATAACCAAATGCAATATTATAAAAAAGCTCTTCTGTAATGTCTTTTGTATAAATTCCTCTAATATCATTTTTTCCAAACGCGTGTTCATATTTTTGCATATTTCACATCTCCCTAAATTTATTCTATAATTAAATCATACCATGAAAAATTTGCTAAATAAACTTGTGAATAATCAGAACTGTGCGGCATGGATTTTTATATTGCCTGCAATTTTAGGTACTTTGATTTTTATTATTGTTCCTGTTATTTGTTCTTTTGGTTTAAGTTTCGCCAAGTGGGACTTATTAAATCCAATACAGTTTGTCGGAGTACAAAATTATGTAGAATTATTCAAATCTCATTTGTTCTATAAAATATTAAATAATACTGTTGTTTTTGCTCTTTCAACTTCTATTTTGGGGGTAATTATTCCTCTTATTTTGGCATCTATTTTGAATTCTAAAATCAGAGGCAGTGAGTTTTATAAAACAGCATACTTTTTACCTTTTATTACTCCAATGGTAGTTGTTGGAATTGTTTGGGCATGGATTTTTGACCCGAATATCGGGTTGTTAAATCAAGTTTTACATATTCATATTAATTGGTTGTATGATTCAAAATTTGCAATGCCCGCTTTAATTATTGTTTCTGTTTGGAAATTAATCGGGTATAATATGATAATATTTTTATCTTCATTATCTGCAATTTCACAAAGCATGTTTGAGGCTGCAAAAATTGATGGCGCTAATTCTTTTCAAACTTTTAAAAATGTGACAATCCCGTTGTTATCTCCAACAATATTTTTCGTTGTAATAATTACTGCGATTTCATCATTTCAGGTTTTTGACTTAATTTATTTGATGACACAAGGCGGACCGTTTGATTCTACAAATGTTTTAGTTTATGCAATTTATAAAAATGCATTTGAATATTTTAACGTTGGTAGAGCAAGTGCAATCGCTTATGTTTTATTTATAATAATACTTGTTTTAACTCTTGTTCAATGGGGTTTAAGAAAAAAACTTGTCTATAATGAAAATGACTAAAAAATTAGTTCAATAGAATTGTTAATTACTGGGAATTCGTTTAACAAGTTTTTGATATTAGGAGTTGAAACCTTGTATTTAATCTTTTTTGAAGAATTTTTGCTAAAAAAATAAGTAGAAGTCATTATGATTTCTTTTGTCGCATCAAAAATATTAAGATTTGACAAATCTATGATTTCTCCATTGTTTTTAATTGGTGAAGTTTGTCTAAAATTAACTGCCATAATGCTCCTTACTTGTATTTATTTCGGTACAAATTTACGAATTTTAAATAATAATTGTAAATATACTGCATTTGTAGGATATTTATAGTATAATTATTCATGAGTTAGGCGAGGTGGATATGGTGGCAATGTCTTTAAGTAAAATAAATGAATTAGCAAAAGAAGTTTTAGATATTGAAGCAAAGTCAATTTTGCGTTTAAAAAATAATATTGGAGAATAATTTGATAAAGCAATTAATATTTTGTACAATTGCAAAGGTCGTGTAATCGTTACAGGTATGGGTAAATCAGGACTTATTGGTAAAAAAATTGCAGCAACAATGTCTTCAACCGGTACTCCAACATACTTTTTGCATCCTGCAGAAAGTACACACGGAGATTCCGGTGTAATAACAAGAAATGATGTAATTATCGCAATTTCTAATAGTGGTGAAACGCAAGAGTTATTGAATCTATTACCTTTAATCAAACGTTTTGGTTGCGAGATGATTGGAATGACCGGAAATCTAAATTCAACTCTATCCAAAACTAGTGAGGTTGTTTTGGATATCTCTGTTGAAAGAGAAGCATGTCCTCTTGGAAAAGCTCCAACGGCCAGTACAACTGCAACTCTTGCAATGGGTGATGCATTAGCGGTTTGTTTAATGGAGAAAAAAGGTTTTACAAAAGAAGATTTTCTCCTTTTCCACCCGTCAGGAAAGCTTGGTAAAGGTTTGACCTACAAAGTTAGGGATTTAATGATTACAGGTGATAAAATGCCGTTGGTTTCAGAGTCTGAATCATTTAAAGATGTTATAAATACTATTTCTGAATACAAATTAGGTATGGCTATGGTGTTAAATGATGATAAGACTTTAGCTGGTGTTTTAACAGATGGTGATATTAGAAGAACTGTTATCAAATATCCTGATACTTCAAATATCAAGGTTAAAGATGTTATGACTGTTAATCCAAAACGGATTACGTCTGATGCTTATGCTGCTTCAGCATTAAATTTGATGGAGAAATATTCAATTACAGCTTTGGCTGTTGTTGATGAAGGTAATGTTCCGGTTGGGGTAATTCATGTCCATGATTTGTTGAGAGCAGGTGTTGCGTAGATGAATTTATCAGAAATCGCTTCAAATATTAAATTACTTGCATTTGATGTTGATGGTGTAATGACAGACGGTAGTATTACTTATGATGAAAATGGTGTAGAATATAAAACATTCAATGCAAAAGACGGTCATGGTTTAGCAAAAATGGCTAAAAATGGTTTTATTACTGCAATAATTACAGGTAGAAAAAACGGAACTGTTGATAGGCGAGCTACTGATTTGAGAGTGACAGAAGTTTTTCAAGGGGTGAAAAATAAGTTACCTATTTTAGAAGCAATTATGGAAAAATACGGTTTAGATTTTTCCCAAGTTGCTTATATGGGTGATGATGAACCGGATATTTGTATTTTGGAAAAAGTTGCGATTGCGGCATGTCCTTTTGATGCTGTTGATAAGGTTCAATCAGTTTGTAATTTCAAAGCAAACAGATGTGGCGGTCGAGGTGCAGTTCGTGAATTGTGCGATTTTGTTTTTGATTCACAACAAGAAACAAACAAATAAATAAGTTATAGGTTAAAAATAATAAGGGGATAGAATTATGTACGAAATTAAAACGCAGGCTTTTTTCTCTGCAGCTCATCATTTGTTAAATTATGATGGCGAGTGTGAAAATCAACATGGTCATAACTGGATGGTAGAAGCTTTTGTTCAAGGTGAAAGCCTAAATAAAAGTAATATTTTGATTGATTATAAAGTTCTAAAAAAAGAATTAAATGCTGTTTTAGATACTTTAGACCATAAAGATTTGAACGAATTACCGGACTTTAAGGGTGAAAGTCCGTCTAGTGAAATGATTTCAGCTTATATTTATAACAAATTAAAGGAAAGAATTGTTCAATTAAGCAAGATTACAGTTTGGGAAACTCAAACTTCTTGTTGTTCATATTTTGAAGCCGAATAGATAATAGTTTTTAGGGAAAGAGAGATATAAATAGATGAATTTAATACAGTCAATTTTAATGGGAATAGTTCAGGGTTTGAGCGAATTTTTGCCGGTATCAAGTTCTGCGCATCTTGTTTTTACATCAAATTTTTATAAAGTGTTTAAAAATATTCCGATTCAAGCTCAATCAAATGAAGAAGTTTTCTTTGATATTATGCTTCATTTAGGAACATTGATAGCTGTATTGATTTATTTTAGAAAAGATATTTGGGAAATTTTAAAAGCATTAATTGTTGCTTGCAAAAATAGAGATTTCTCAGACCATAAAGCAAAATTGGCATTGTATATTATTGCCGGTACAGTGATTACAATTGCTTTGGCTTTACCATTCAATGGATTTGCAGAACATTTGGTATTTCACCCTGCATTAGTTGGGGCATTGCTAATTGTTACAGGTGGAGTACTATTTTATAGTGAATATTTGTCTAAGAAGTGCTCTGAAAAATCAGAAAGTGTATCTTTGAAACAAGCTATTTTAATTGGTTTAGCTCAAGGTGTTGCAGTTCTTCCTGGGTTTTCTCGTTCAGGCTGGACAATTGCTACCGGTTTATTTGCCGGTTTAGATAGAGCAACATCTGCCAGATATTCATTTTTACTAAGTATTCCAATTATTTTGGGTGCTTCTATGGTTTATCCGCTAATAAAAATTGATGTAGCAGAAGCTGTTCAATATAACTGGTTAGCTATTTCGGTTGGTACAGTTGTGTCTGGTATTATTGGATATTTATGTATAAAATATTTTATGAAATTTATATCTAAATTTTCATTAAATATCTTTGGCTACTATTGTGTGATAATGGGGTTATTCACACTTGTATTTTTCAATATTTTTAAATAAAAAGTATTGTTAAAAATTGTAAATAAAGAGAAACTTAAATAACAAAAAATAATATTGACAGGTATTCTAATGATAGAAATTTGGAGTTATCATGATTTTACCAATAAGTAATTTTAGTGAAAAAAAATTTGCTTTCACTGCAAACAAAAAAGGGGAAGAAGAATCAATTACATCTGATACTCTGTTGGAAAATAATTTTTCAACACGTACCAGAATTGGTCTTGATAAACTTACCAAAGCATTTACCGTTTATCCTGCAAAGGGCTTGAAAGGGAGCAAGAACTCTAATTTCTATGAATTTTTAACAATGGGGACTGTTCCATATTTGATTGGTAGTGCTACATTGATGGCTATTTTTAATACTCCGAATAAACAATTCTCTGCATCTGATAAGGCGGCAGCTAATGCTATTGGCAAAAAGATGGCTTTGGGTGTTCTTTTGTATGGTATTTTTAAATCTGTTTCAAAATCCTTTGTAAATGTTCCGGTTAGAACCATTACAGGGGTTGATACTCAATTACCTTATGCAAAAGTCAACTATCAGTTGCAAGAAACTCCAGATGATTATAATTTAACAAGTATTGAATATCATAAAGTTGGCGAAAGTGTAGATTTCCCTTATTGGTCATTGTTATATGGAGACCCTAAAAAAGGTCAGAAATTGAACTTTAGATTTGATAAAATCGCAAAGAAAAACGGTTTAGGCGAAAACTTGAATGATTCAGACCAAGAAGTTAAACCGATGTATAAAGAAGTTTTGGTTAAATCAACATTAGCAAGAAGTTTTTCATCTTTCTTGTGGGCTTCAGTTGGTGTTTTGACCGCAATGCAAAAGCCTTGGGATAATTATTTCAATGTTGCGACTATGAAATTCTGGAAGCCTAAAGAATTTGTACATTCTTTAAAAGTCTTTGGTGAAAGTTTTGTTGAAAGTTCTAAAAATTTATATAACGGCATTGAGGGTTCAAGTTCGTTGTTCAAAAAACATTATGGAAAAGCATTGTACGGTTTAGCTGCGGCAACTACAATTCTTGGGGTCGCAAATGCTTGTCATATTACAAATAAACCATCAAAAGTAAAAGGCAGTGATGTTCTTGATAAAAACAAAGAAAGTGTGGTGAGTTAGATGAGAACAAATTTAATTCAATCATACGTTAATGGAACACCTTTAGTTCAACAATACAATTCAGATAAAGCAGCAAAAGATTTTGATGTAAATAAAGAATTAAATAATAGAACTTTTATTAAACCTTTGCCTAGTAACGGTCATTTGGTTCGAAATAACATCTTTGACATGCC
>JBNMKP010000104.1:0-5649 GCA_050874405.1 bacterium | reverse complement strand
CTATAATATTGATTTTTATATTATTTTGAGGAAAATTATTTGCTGTTGTTTTTATTATTTCATTTAGGTTAAATTCTTTAAAATCTTTATGCTCTTGAGTTTTTTCAACTTCAATTTCTGAAAGATTTAGAATATCATTTATCAAAATATTAATATATTTTATTTGATACAAAATGATATCAAAACATTCTTTATTTTGTGGTTTGAGGTTTTGTTCATCTGTTTCGAGAAGTTCAATTGCAGAATTTATTGCTGTAATTGGTGTTTTTATTTCGTGAGAGATATTTTGAATAAAGTTTGATTTGTATTCTTCAAGTTCTTTAAGTCGTTTTATTTGTAATTTAAGACGATTTGTCATTTTCTTAATACTTGCTGCAAGTTCTTCTAATATTTCAATTCTTGGAATCTCAATATTTGTATCAAGTTCTCCGTTTGAAATTTTAATTACGCTATCTTCAAGGGAATTGAAAGGTATTCTCAATTTTTGAACAATATAAGTAATACAAAATATAATGAAAATAATGAGTAGAGATATAAATCCAAACATATAATTTTGAGCTTGGATTAAACTTTTCATCACGTCTTCTTCTGAAATTGTTAGTTTGAGGTAATAAACATCATTATTTATTTGGTACTTTTTTATAAGTCCAATTATTTTATGTTTTTTTATTTTATTTAGAGTTCGTCTGGATTTTCCATTGCTGATGAGTTTTACATTATCATTGAGTATCAAGTTTTTATCATTTTTTACAGATGTTGCAATAAGTTTTTTAGAGCTGTTATAAATTCGAATTTTTACGGTTGTATCATTGAAATCCTTACAATAGTTATTTAAAGATTTTAGGTCTTTATTTTTAAGAATTGGAGTAACAGTCCATTCTATTTGCTTTTGAAATATTGGTAATTCTTGGAATTCTTCTTCCATATAAGCTTTGTTGAATTTGTAAATACTTGCAAAATAAATTCCGATAAAAATAAACAATATCATAGCAATCCAAATTAAGTTTTTTAACCAGAATTTTTCTCGTTTATTCATTCGTATTTCCCTCCAACTTGTAGCCAAAGCCTCGGATTGTTTTTATATTTTTCCCAAAATTTTTAAGTTTTCTTCTTAGATTTAGAATTTGAACATCAATCGCTCTTTCTGAAACTTCAAATCCGTCATTTCCCCTTAAATATTCTAATAATTGTCCTCGGGAGAAAACTCTATCAATATTAGATAAAAATAACTTGAGAAGTTTGAATTCAAATGGTGTTAAATCAATAGTTTCGTCATTTGTTTTGACAGTATAATTTGAATCGTTTAGTGAAATGTTTTTAAATCTTTTTTCAGATATTTGCGGTGCATTTTCAAGATGTGCTTTAATTCTTGCAAGTAGAATTTTATTGCTAAATGGCTTTGTAATATAATCTATTGCACCATTTTTAAAACCATTTAAGATATCTTCTTCCATCTTTTTGGCTGTAAGCATAATGATTTGGATATTTTTTAGGCAAGGATTATTTTTAATAATTTTTGCGAGTTCAAATCCGTCAATATTTGGAATCATTACATCTAACAAGATTAAATCCGGAGGATTTTGTTCTATTTTCTCTAATGCCTCTTTTCCGTCAAAAGTCTTTTCAATATTGAAATATCCGTCTGATTGAAGCACAAGTTCAATCAACCTGTTTATGTGTGTTTCATCTTCGACAATTAAAATTTTGGAATCTTTAATACTCATATTTTTATTATATATTAATCCTCGCTTTTTGATACTAATTGAGTATAAACCATTGGAATTTCACTGTCTATTTCAATGATTTTATAGTTCTTATTATTGTCAAATTTTGATGTTACGATATTATATATCCCGTTTTGCATTTCTTCTATATTTTGGTGATAATGCCCTGATACAATTGCAATTACGTTGTCATGTCTTTTTAGAACATCAAGATAATCTTCTTTTCTGTACAATTTATGACTTTTTACACTGGAATCAATCAGAGGAAAGTGTTGTAAAATAACTACTTTGTTATTTTTATATTTAGTAAGTTGATTATCAAGCCAAGTTAGTTCGTCTTCTCTATAATATCCGTTAGCTCCAGGCATGACTTCTTTTACTCCGTCCATTGCTATAAAAACAACATCTTTGTCTTTGAAAACGTAGTTTGGTTTGTTGCTATGGTAAGAGCCGAGTTTTTGCTTTACAAGTTTCATATATAACTTTTTATCAAGATGTTGGGATTTGAATACATCGTGATTTCCGAGTAATACATATTTTTTGAATTTTAATTCCTTAATGGTATCAAGAAAAGTCGCAAGGTCTTCAATATTTGCCCTATCTATATTATCTCCGGTGAAGACAACAAAATCTAAATCCGTATATTGTTTATTGATATCGTTTACAAAATCTTTCAAATATTGTTTGTTTTCTTGCGTCAAGTGAATATCTGTAACTTGAATAAACTTTAAATTCTCTGCAAATGCATTTTGTAATGTGAGAAATAAAACGACTAGTAGTATTAAAATCTTTTTCATAATAACTAATAATATCAAGTGTTTATTAGTTTTATGTTAGCAATCGAAAAGGCGGAAGATATATAATATCTTCCGCCTTTATACTTGGCAAATAAATTATTTAACTTTTTCAAAAGTTAATTTATCATCTTGGTCATCTATTTTGATTTTGTCACCTTTCAAGAATGTTTGAGCCAAAATCAATTTAGATAATGGGTTTTCAACTTGTTGTTGAATTACTCTTTTCAATGGTCTTGCACCATAGACAGGGTTGAATCCTTGAGTTGCTAAGAATTCTTTAGCATCGTCAGTGATTTCAAATTCCAATTCTTGATCTTTCAACAAGTTTCTTAAATAATCCATTTGAATATCAACGATTTGACTTAATTGTTGTAAATTCAATGCTTTGAAGAAAATAGTTTCGTCAATTCTGTTTAAAAATTCTGGTTTAAATCTTTGTCTTAAAACGGCAAGAACTTTTTCTTTGGTGTCATTGAATTGTTCAGGTGAAATCAATGAATTCAACGTGTCTTCAAGAATGATATCAGAACCGATGTTACTTGTCATAATGATTAATGTGTTTTTGAAATCAACTGTTCTTCCTTTTGAATCTGTCAAACGACCATCATCAAAGATTTGCAACATTATGTTGAATACATCTGGGTGAGCTTTTTCGATTTCATCAAATAAGATGACAGAATATGGTTTTCTTCTTACGGCTTCTGTAAGTTGTCCACCTTCTTCATATCCGACATATCCCGGAGGAGCTCCGACTAATCTTGCAACATTATGTTTTTCCATATATTCAGACATATCAATACGGATAAGCGAATCTTCATCATTGAACATAAATTCTGCTAATGATTTAGCCAATTCAGTTTTACCAACACCGGTAGGTCCTAAGAATAAGAATGTTCCTATTGGACGTTTCGGGTCTTTTAATCCTGAACGAGCACGACGGATTGCATCAGATACTGTGTCAACGGCTTCATCTTGTCCAATCAAACGTTTATGTAAAATATCTTCCATGTGAAGTAATTTTTTCATTTCTGATTCTACAAGTTTTGTAACCGGAATGCCGGTCCATTTTGAAACAACTTCATCAATATCAGTTGCCGTTACTTCTTCTTTTAAAAGTTTGTTATTTGTGTGTTCTTTGTTTTGACAAGCTTTTAATTGTTTTTCAAGTTCAAGAAGTTTTCCATATTTAAGTTCTGCCGCTCTTTGTAAATCAGTGTTTCTTTCAGCTTCTTCAATTTGGGTTTTAACTTTGTTTATTGCATCTTTAATATCTGCTTCTGATGTGATTGATGCTTTTTCTTTTTCCCATTGAGCTTTTAAAACATTGATTTTACTTTCAAGTTCGGTTACTTGTTTTGTAATATCTTCAACTTTTGCTTTTGCTTCATCTGAATCTTCTTTCTTCAAGGCTTCACGTTCAATTTCAAGTTGAATTTTTTGACGCATCATTGTATCAATTTCTTCCGGCATTGAATCAATTTCGATACGCAATGAACTTGCTGCTTCATCAATCAAATCAATTGCTTTATCTGGAAGAAATCTGTCTGTAATATATCTGTCAGACAATTTAGCAGCTTCAATAATTGCACTATCAAGTATTCTTACTCCGTGGTGAACTTCGTATTTTTCTTTCAATCCACGTAAAATACTTATTGTATCTTCAACTGATGGTTCGTTTACCATTACCGGTTGAAAACGTCTTTCTAATGCCGGATCTTTTTCAATGTATTTTCTGTATTCATTGATTGTTGTTGCACCGATTGTTCTTAATACTCCTCGAGCTAACATTGGTTTTAATAAATTGCCTGCGTCCATTGAGCCTTCTGTTGAGCCTGCTCCGACAACGGTATGTAATTCATCAATGAACATAACAATCTCGCCGTTTGAGGCTTCAACTTCTTTTAATACGGCTTTTAAACGTTCTTCAAATTCTCCTCTGAATTTTGCCCCTGCAACTAATGCTCCCAAATCAAGAGATATCAATTTGACATCTTTAAGACTTTCCGGAACATCTCCTCTAATGATACGTTGAGCCAAACCTTCAACAATTGCGGTTTTACCAACTCCAGGTTCACCGATTAGTACAGGGTTATTTTTGGTACGTCTGTTTAATACTTGGATAATTCTTCTAACTTCCTCATCTCTGCCGATTACTGGATCAAGTTTTCCTTTTCTTGCCAAGTCGGTAAGGTCAGTAGAATATTTTTCCAAAGCTTTCATATTTTCTTCTGCATTTTTTGTATCCACTTTATTATTACCTCTTATATCTTTCATAATTTTTAGTATTGAACTTGATGTTACATTATTTGCATTAAGTAATTCTTTGATGTTACTGTTATCAAGTTCTGTCATTGCAAGAAGAATTGATTCAATGCTAACAAAGTCATCTTTCAATTTCTTGCTTTCTTCCATTGAAAGTTCCAATAATCGCATTGTTTCTTGGCTCAAATATAAGCCTTGCCTATTTACCGGTCCGGATAGTTTTGGTAAACTTTCAATTTTAGAAACTATTTTGTTAACAAATCCTTGATTTAATAACTTTAATTCTGTTAAATAATCCTTAATAATCCCATTATCTTTAATCATTGCAAGCATAATGTGTTCCGGTTCCATTTGCGGATTTTTGTATGAGCCCATTAATGCATTTGCACTTGATATGATTTCTTGGGAATAATTTGTAAATTTATCAAAATCTAACATTTATACACCAACTCCATTCAAGATAAATTTGGAATTTTTCTTTCTACATTATTATCTTAACGTAGTTTTTGCAAAAGTCACATTCTCTTAACTTTTATTTAATTTTTTTTAAGGTCTTTTGTGCAGGTAAATGTCATAACCTAAAATGTCAGCGATTTCAACAAGTTCACTGACTCTAAAGGTCTTGTTTCTTAGTTTGTTACTTAAATTCCTGTTGCTATCAGTTTTGTTGTATTTATGGTTTACTTCTTCTTTAACTTTAGTAATTGTCATACCCTCAAGAGCTGCAATATATTTCAGTTGGGAAGCTAAATTTTCTGTTTCTAATTTTAAAACTTTATCCATTCCAACATAATACTATTTTAATGAATAAAACTTCTATATATTGACAAAGTTCACTATATAATGTATTAATAAATTATATAGTG
>JBNMKP010000103.1:0-5654 GCA_050874405.1 bacterium | reverse complement strand
GAAGAATGGACAGATGAGAAATTGTACAAAAAATATGGTCTCACGCAAGAAGAAATTGATTTTATTGAATCAATGATTAGACCGATGGAGTAAATTATGGCTGAAATTTTATCTAACAATAAAATACCACGCATATATGCTTATACTGAACCTCAGTTCAAGGATACTCCTTGGAAGAATAAGCGACAGGGTAAAGGGTTGATTAAAGTTGGTTTTACAACAAAATCTGTTCAAGACCGTATTGCAGAACAATTTGGGACAAACAAACCTACATCTACGCCTTTTGAAATATTATTAGATGAAATTGCTATAAGAAACGACAACGAGAAAACATATTTTACTGACCACGAGGTACATAAAGTTCTTGAAAATTTAGGTTGTTACAGATTCCCTAATTCTGAATGGTTTGAATGTACCTTAGAAGAAGTTCAACAAGCAATTTTTGCTGTAAAAAATCACAAAACAGATGTTTCAAAACGTATTGCAAACTTCAAAATGCGACCAGAACAGGCTAAAGCAGTAGAAATGACAAGTGAATATTTTAGAAAATACAGTTATGAGCGAGAGGGCAAAACTCCACACTTTTTATGGAATGCTAAAATGCGTTTTGGCAAAACTTTTACGTCTTATCAATTAGCAAAAGAAATGAATTGGTCAAAAGTTTTGGTTCTGACATTCAAGCCTGCTGTTCAAAATTCTTGGGAAGAGGATTTGAAATCTCATATAGATTTCCAAGATTGGCAATTTGTATCAAGAACAGGAACACAATATTCTGAAATTGACCATAACAAACCTTTTGTTTGGTTTGCAAGTTTTCAAGATGTTTTACAAAAAACTGATGCCGGTGGAATTAAACCTAGAAACGAAGATATTCACCTTATCAACTGGGATTGCATAATTCTGGATGAGTATCATTTTGGGGCTTGGCGTGATTCTGCAAAAGATTTGTATGATGCAGAAGATAAAAAAGAACAAGCAAAACAAAATGGCGATGGCTTGGATTACTACGATGAAGAACAAATGCCATTAACAACAGGAGCTTATTTGTACTTGTCGGGCACTCCATTTAGAGCTTTAAATAATGGTGACTTTATGGAAGACCAAATCTTCAACTGGACTTATACAGATGAACAAAAGGAAAAAGCTAATTGGGACGAAAAAGACGGCACAAATCCATACTTAGAACTACCTAAAATGGTTATGATGACTTACAAAATGCCAGATGAAATTAAACAAATTGCAATGGCTGGCGAATTTGATGAGTTTTCTTTGAATGAATTTTTCTCTGCAAGTGAAAGTAACGGAACTCCAAAATTCAAATACGAAAATGAAGTTGTTAATTGGCTTAACTTAATCAGAGGGCAATACAAACCGACAACGATTGACGAGTTAAAAATTGGTAAAAAGCCACCAATGCCATATTCTGATTATAGATTGTTAGGAACATTAAATCATACGTTTTGGTTTTTACCATCTGTTGCAAGTTGCAAAGCTATGGGAGAACTTTTGAAAAATCATCCATTCTACAAAGAATATGATGTAATAGTTTGTGCCGGAAATGAAGCCGGCATGGGAGTAGAAGCTCTTAAACCTGTTAGGGAAACAATCAAGAACGGCTTCAACACAAAAACAATAACATTATCTTGTGGAAAACTTACAACAGGTGTAACAGTACCGGAATGGGGCGGTATATTTATGCTGAGAGATACCGCAAGTCCGGAAACATATTTTCAATCGGCATTTAGAGTTCAATCACCTTGGACTGTCAAAAATCCCGATGGATTAAATCCGAATGAAAAAGCAATTATTAAAGATACTTGTTATGTTTTTGACTTCGCACCAGATAGAGCATTAAAACAGATTGCAGACTATTCAGCTAGATTAAATGTAAATTCAACAGAAACACCAGAACAAAAAGTTTCAGAATTTATAAGTTTCTTACCAGTGTTGTGTTATGACGGTTCACACATGGATATTATTGATGCTAATGAACTTTTAGACCTTGTAATATCTGGAACGGCGTCTTCAATGCTTGCTAGACGTTGGGAAAGTGCAATGCTTGTAAACGTTGATAACTTAACCCTTGCTAAACTATTAGAATCTGACAAGGCTATGGAAGCGTTAGAAAAAATTGAAGGATTTAGAAACTTGAACAAAGAACTTACAACTTTAGTAAACAAGTCTGAAGCTCTCAAAAAGGCTAAACAAGAGAAAAAAGAATCTTTGAGCAAGGAAGAAAAGAAAGAACTTACGGAACAAGAAAAAGAAATCAAGTCTAAACGTAAAGAAATTCAAGAAAAATTGTTGAAATTTGCAACTCGTATTCCAGTGTTCATGTATCTTACGGATGATAGAGAACAAACCTTGAAAGATGTAATTACACAATTAGAGCCGGAATTGTTCAAAAAAGTTACAGGGCTAACAATTCCAGATTTTGAATTGCTTGTAAGTATTGGAATTTTCAACGAACAACTAATGAACTCAGCAGTCTTTGCTTTCAAGCGATATGAAGATGCAAGTTTGTCTTACACTGGACTTTCTAAACATGAAGAACTTGTTATTGGTGGCTTTAATACAAAAGTTTCCAAGCAAGAATTTGAAAACATGTCATAACGTACAAATCTGACATATAAGTAGAAAAAGGGGCACATAATGGAATGGATTATTGGAATTCTTCTGGCAATTTTTATTACAAGTTCAGATGATTAACAACTAAATAAAACAACACATATGTATCACAAGAGTAAATTACAATGAAATAAGGAGAAACAAATGAATAAATTAGAAGGATACATAGCAATAAATGAGGAACATGAAGTATTTTATATTCCGAAAGAAGATTCTGTTGAACTTACTGTAATGCGAAAATTAAATGGTAAAGAATTTGATATAATTGATTTATCAAAGATTGATGACAGTTTGGTGCAACATTTACAAAAAATTTAGAAAGGGAAATAATGCACGCAGTTGAAAATATAGAAATTATAAAAAGAAATAAAAAATACGGACTCAAAAATAATATAACTGGGAAAATTATTCTTGAACCGATTTATGATTTAATAGAAAAATGGAAACATTCCGATAGTTATTATTTTGTATCAAAACCTAATGAAGTGGTCGATATACCGGATATGTATGTCATAATAAAAGATAAAAAAATAGGTTTTGCAAATGAAGATGGTGTTGTAGTTGAACCAATTTATGATGACCTTTTAGGCGAAGATTTTGTTTATCAAGAAAAACTTTATCCTGTTTTTGTTGCAGTAAAAGATGAAAAATATGCTTATATTGATAAATATGGAAAACCTTTAACAGAATTTATTTATGATGATGTCGATTTCCCATTAATTGGACCAATCGCACATGTTCTTAATACAAATGGAATGGATGAATATTTGAGTTTATCCAGTGGTAAAACATTTTTCTCAAGTCCTACCAGTAAAGATGTTATTGCGAGTGTTACTCCAAAACATGTAGCAATGTTGATAGAAAATAATAGATATAAGGTATTTGACCAAGATGGTAATTGCATTGTAGATTTCGTAAATAATGAGAACTTAAATTCCGCTCCTATTCGTTATCTCAATGAAAAATTATTGATGTATTTTGCAGAAACAGAAGTAAGTAGTGGATTATACAAAATAGGATTAATTGACTATCAAGGTAATATTCTAACCGACATGAAATATGCTCAAGTAAAAGCTATTACTGGAACAACAACAGTATTAGGAACAAATCTTGTTGGTGGATTAGACGAACTTATTGATGAAAAAGGAAATATATTACTTTCAAAGATGCAAAATACAATAAGTTTAAATGGATTTGATGAAGAAGGTCGCCTAATTTCCCCTTTATCCTATTGGGAAGTTGGCGAAAACCCAATAGATTTTGATAAATGTCTTCAAGTAGATGAAAAACTTCTTTCGTCAAAAGAAGAAACAAAGAATTCCGACATGTTGGAATAATTACCTGTTATTGCAGCCATGTGCTGTAATATATGTAATTTTGCTTTATTTTTTGAGTGATTTTATATCACTCTTTTTTTATAAAAAAGCGAGCAATTAAAATTGCTCGCTTTCCGAATATTTGTAGCCTGTTAATTCTTTAACTTAGCAAACTTTTCCTGCATAGTTGGATTGTTTTTCGTCAGCCGTTTTATACTCAAATCTTCCGCTTTGTTATTTGCTAACCTCAAGTTATTTTCGGAAGACAACAACGCTTCTTTTGTCTTTTGCAAATGGTCAATAGTTTTATCTATTTCATCAATCGCTGTTTTGAACTTTTTGCTTGCTATTTCATAATTCTTTGAAAATTTAGTTTTAAAGTCGTTCATCGCTGCTTCAAAGTTAGAAATATCAATATTCTGTGTTCTTATCAATGAAAGTTCTTTTCTGTACTCAAGAGAATTCAAAGCTGCGTTCCTCAACAATGTAATTATCGGAATGAAGAATTGTGGTCGGATTACATACATCTTTGGATATTTGTGAGACACATCTACAATTCCGGCATTATATAATTCACTTTCTGGTTCCAACATTGAGACAAGAACAGCATATTCACAATTCTTTTCTTTACGGTCTTTATCCAATTCTTTCAAGAAATCTTCATTCTTTTTCTTAGAAGAAGTTGTATCCATTTCATTTTTCATCTCAAACATAATTGAGATAAATTCTCCGCCTTCAGCATCTTTATCTCGGTAGATATAATCACCTTTACTGCCACTTTTTACATCATTATCTTTTTCAAAGTAGGCATTCTGAAATCCAGTTGCACGAAGTTTATTGAACTCAATTTCACAATGTTGCTCAAGACTTTCTCCAACCATTTTGGTTGAAAGTTTAGTTTTGAAGTCTTTGTAACGTTCAATTTCTTCATCTTTGAATCTCAACTGAGCCTCATATTTTTCTTTGAGAGATTGTTCTTGGAGCTTGTGTTCTTTTTCTGCTAGTTCACTTTCATTAGTAAGTTTCAAAATAAAGTTTTCTTGGCTTGCTAATTTATTACTCATATCTGTCATAAGGTTAGCAATTTCAAGGTCTTTATCTTTATTAAAAGTTGCTAACTTATTTTTAAGTTCACTAGATTCTTTATCTTTTTGTGCAATCAATTCTTTAAGTTTTGATGCAAAGGTTGCTTGTTCGGATTCAATTTTGGACTTTAATTCAGATATTTCAGAATCTTTGTTAGTTAGTTCTTTGTTGAATTCCTTTTCAAGTTCCAGTTTTGTTAATTGCAATAGGTTCTTGTTCTCTTTTTCAAATTGAGCTTCTCTATTTTTCAATTCTTTAGTAAATTCTTTGTCTTTAACTTGTTTTACAATAGAAGCATATTGAGTTTCATCAATAGAGAATTTTTCACCACATTTTGGACATTTAATTTCGTTCATTTTTTCTTCCTTTCAAATTTTTTACTTTTGCTAACTTTTTAGGTACCTACCGAAGTTAACATTTCTTGGAAGAAAAATTTGCTAGGAGACGAAAACGCTTAAAAATAGGCTGAAAGATAGTAATATTAACAACTTTAGACTATTTAGTGGAATTAACTATATAAGTCCCAAAATACACGTCTTGACAATCCTATTTTTGTATGATAGCATGTGTGTGGGGTAAATGTATATTTATAAGTCTTATCAATTTGATGAGACTTTCTTTTTC
>JBNMKP010000102.1:0-5684 GCA_050874405.1 bacterium | reverse complement strand
TTCTTTAATACCCTCTGTTGTAACATCTTTTTTTGCTTCAGGTTGGATATCTTCCCCTGCTCTAAAACTTACTGATGGATTAAAACCTACTTTTAGCATACACCACACTCCTTGTTGCTTGTATGAAAACACTAAAATAAAAAATTTTGTTATACCTACATAATTCTTTACATTCCGAATAACGACAATTGCGGAACTCCATCTTCATTATTTACCATTTTCTTTCGAGTTGCAAGGTTATTTGAAAAATCTTTTTGCATTTTTCTCATTAATTCTTCAGAACGCTTTACAACACTAGATGGTAAACCCGCCATTTTCGCTACTTGGATACCGTAACTCTTACTTGCTCCACCTTGAACAATTTTTCTTAAAAATTCAATTTCACCATTATTTTCAGTAATAGTAATTCGATAGTTTTTAATTTGCGGATAAGTTTTTGTCATTACATTAAGTTCATGATAATGGGTTGCAAAAATACATCTTGCACCTATTTTTGTTGCGATATATTCTGCTACAGACCAAGCAATCGCAACACCATCATAAGTACTTGTACCTCTACCGATTTCATCTAACAAAATGAAGCTTCTATCAGTTGCAGTATTCAAAATGAATGAAGTTTCAATCATTTCAACCATAAATGTTGATTGACCAAGAGTTAAATCGTCACTTGCTCCAACCCTTGTGAACACTTTATCTACAACACCCAGCTTCACATAATCAGCAGGAACCCATGAACCGATTTGAGCTAAAATTGCAATCAATGCATTTTGACGCATGTATGTAGATTTACCAGCCATGTTCGGTCCTGTCAAAATCATGAACTGAGTAGAATCATTTGTAGAATTTGATTTCAAATCTAAGTCATTTGGAACATATTCTCCAAGAGGAAGAATTTTTTCCAAAACAGCATGACGTCCATTTTTAACAATAAAATCATCGGATTCATCAATTTCCGGTTTACAATAATTATTTTCAACCGCAATTTCAGATAAAGATGTTAATACATCGGCTTTTGCGATACAATCAGCAATTTCACGAATTTTTGAGACAAATTCTTTTGAATATTCTCTAAAATCAGTAAATAATTTGTATTCAAGTTCGGTTGATTTAAATCTTGCAGATAAAACATCATCTTCGTGGTGCTTCAATTCATCAGTAATAAATCTTTCAGCTCCCGTAAGTGTTTGTTTTCTGACATAACTTTGCGGAACCATATTTAAGTTTGATTTTGTAACTTCAATAAAATATCCGAAAACTTTATTATAACCGATTTTTAAATTCTTAATTCCGGTGCGTTCTTTTTCTTCTTCTTCAAATTTTTGAAGCCATTCTTCCCCACCTGTCAGCAAATCTCTGAAATAATCCAATTCTCCACTGACATTTGGTTTAATAATTCCGCCCTCTTTTAAAAGAATAGGAGGATTATCTACAATAGTATTTTCAATAACTTGTGTAAAATCAGCGATTTCTTCTTGATATTCACGAATTGGAGCGAACATATCATACTCTAAATCAACTGTTTCCTCTAAAAGTCGAGGAAGCATTGATAATGATATTTTCAAACCGATAAAATCTTTAGGACTAGCAGAACCATTACTCATTCTGGTTGCAAGTCTTTGAATATCATAAATTTTTTCTAATGATTCTGCTAAACTATAACGAACATCTGATTTTTGAACAAGTTCAGACACTGAATTTTGACGAGCTAAAATATCTTCTACTCTTTTCAGTGGCTGACAAATCCAGTTCTTCAAAAGTCTTGCGCCCATATTTGTTTTAGTTTTATCTATTGCCCAAAGCAATGAACCATATTTATTTTTTTCTCTTAACGTTTCAACAAGTTCAAGATTTTTTCTTGTTGCAGCATCTAAAATCATATATTCAGAAAGTTCATAAGCTTCAATTCTGTCAAACTTTGGCATATTGCCTTTTAGTGTTTCCCAAATATAAGCAACTAAAGCTCCTGCAGAACGGAAACCAAGAGGATATTTTGAATATCCGTAACTTTCTAAACTTTGAGTTTTAAAAACTTGTTTTAAATTATTTTGAGAAAATTCAACATCAAAAACAGATGGCGGAATTTTAGAACAATTGTATCTTTTTGTAATTTCTTCCGGCAAATTTATAACTTCGTCAGGAACAATTTGAAATGGCTTAATATCTTGTTTAAGACTAGGAGCAACAACTTCTGACGGATTAAGTCTAGCAAGTTCTGCCATAACAAGATTTAAAGATGCTTGAGTTACCTTGAATTCCCCCGTTGAAATATCAGTGTACGCAAAACCAAACAAATCACTTTTTTCATCTTTATAAATTGCACAAATATAATTGTTTGAATTTTGTTTTAAAAGATTACTTTCTGTTAAAGTACCTGCAGTGACAACCCTTGTAACTCCACGTTTAACAAGACCTTTCGCAAATTTTGGGTCTTCTAATTGGTCACAAATTGCAACTTTATAGTTTTTATGAACAAGTTTTTCTAAATAAGCATCAGCAGCCTTAATCGGAATACCTGCAAGAGGAACTCTTCCAAGCTTTGCACCTGCATCTCTACCTGTTAGAGTCAGTTCTAACTCTTTAGACATGATTAATGCATCTTCGAAAAATGTTTCGTAAAAATCTCCTAAACGATACCATAATAAAATTTCCGGATTTTCCTGTTTAATTTTCAAGTACTGTTGCATTACAGGAGTGGTATCTTCTAAATTAACTTCCCAACTTTTTATGTGATTGATTTCAGTTTTGCTCATATTATAATATTCATATAAAAACAAGAGGATTTCAACATGGGTTGTTTAAAAAATGTAACAAGAGCGATTTTCTTAACCGTTGTTATTGTTGGTTTTATGGCGTTTGGCGGTCAAGATTGGATAAAAAAACAATTTAATGATTATATTAACCCAAGTAAAGATGTTGTCCTTGAACGAGCTCAAAAAGTCGGAGATTTTTCAAAAGTTAATAAAGAATTTGAAATTGAAAAAGCTGCAGGAGTTTTAGGTTACAATGCAGTACTTGCAGAACACAAAGCAAGCGGTCAAAAATTGTTAGTTGTGGATTCTGGTAAAAAAGTTGTTTTGTCACAATCGGATATTACATCTCCAGATGTTGAAGATAAAATTAAAGCTGCAATTAACAAAATCAAATATCAATCTGCCGCAATTGAAGAATTCCACGTTACAGAACGAGGAACAATGAAATCTTATGGACAAAAAATCCCTTATGTAAAATTCACCGCAAAAGTTAAGAAATTACCGATTGGCGAAATTTCCGGAGTTATTTCTGTTGTTAAAGACGAAAAAGGTAACGATAAAATTTTAATTTCTGCAAATGAAAAAAATAAATACTCTCAATTAATTACAAATGAATTCTTCAAAGAGATAAAATAGATTAACAATTTTATGTAACAAAATATTACAATTTATATCCTGTTTTCTAAAGTTTGCAAGGCAAAATGCCGTATATAAGATTAAAGGATAAATAATTCGAAAGGATTTTAGAAAACAATGGGATTGGCAACTGAACAAGCAAGATTTTTATGCATAACAGCAAGAAAGGCTGATTGTGAATATAAATCAACTGAAATTGCTCAACAAAAGCTTGAGATTACAAATCAGTTGTCAAACATTTCAGCTGATTACTCTAATGCTTTGAATTCAACAAAATTAATTTGGCAAAATGATGCAACAGACAGAACTGCAAATGTAACTTATAGCTTGTTAATGACTCCGTCTGCATATAACGATTACAATCCATATTTTGTAACAACTGCATCTGGAGCAATTGTGTTGAATTCTGAATATGCAGCAGCAGCTAAAGCCGCAGGTATTTCAAAAGCAGGTGGAATTGGTTCTTCAAGCAGCCGTGATAAGTTTATTCAAGAACTTGTTGGACAAGGTATTGTAACAGACAATACAGCAAAAGAAATTATTAACACTCCAAAAACAAATTGGAATCCATCAGCAGGTATGGGTGCAACACCTATGGACAAAGCTGAAACTTCTGCAATGCAATTGTCAGATTTGATTTTGAGTGACTCAATCGGTAAACAAAAAATCGATTGGACTGCTTTATATGTAAATTCTGCAAATGGAGAAATTTCTGAAACTGAATATAATAAACATTTGTCTGATTTAAATGATAATTTAATCGCCGCAAGACAAACTGTTCTATATGATGATAATGGAAAAGTAAGAACAGAAGATATTTCAGATACAGCTCAAGATGCTTATGCAAAACAAATTCAACAATATGAAACTGATATTGCAAAAGCAAAAGCTGAAGGTCGTGAAAACGATTACAACAAATTGTTAGCAGAAAAGAAACAATATATTGCAGATAACCCTGTAAAAGCTGCAATGTATGATATTGCAACATATAAAGCCAAGTATCCAAAAGATACAAAAGTAAAAGGGTTTGACACTGTTAAAGATAAATTCCAAACTTCTGAAACAAAAGTAGCTCAAACAACACTTAGCAAAGTAAACAACAAAAATACTGTTAACAGCGGAATCACAGTTGTTAAAAATGGCGTTATAAATAGTAATTCTGCGGATATCAGAGATATGGATATCGGAGATATCTTATCCGGTGACGTAACATTAATGATTAGAAATAATGATAAAGCCGCATCTGCTGAAGCTATGGCAAATTTAGGTCAAAGCTTATTATTAGCAATCGCAAAAGTTTTAGGTTATGGTCAAGATACCGGAATAGGTTTGAATATTGATGAACCATCAAGAAAAGCTTTAGAATATGCTTATACAATGGTTTCAAACACATATCTTCGTCCAGGAAACACAATTGCAAATGCAGGAAGAAAATCTGACAGTGCAATGACAGATAACAGTGCTTACGCAAACGCAACCGGTTACAACAGAATAGGTCAAGATGCTGACGGTAATTATACAGCATTGAGCTTATCAAATATGTTATCATCATTCTTAACCTACTATGATAACGCATTAAACGGTACAAATTCTAACTATGTTGTTGGTAAAAGTGTTGAAACCTCAAGCTTTGTAACCGATGATAGCGGATATTATTACATCGGTAAAGAAACTGGAAAATCAGCCTCTCAAATAGAAAGATTAGCAGATTTCTTTGATGAAATCTACAACAACATCTGCGAAAAAGGTTGGAGAGAAGACTCTTCAATTGATGACGAAGAATACATGACAAGTGCAATTAAAGATGGCAGATATGCAATGGCTTCTTTGAATAATGATGGTTATTATTATCAAACAAGATATAATGAAACAGGTTATATGGAAGAAGTAACAGATGATGATGCTATCGCAAGAGCAGAAGCTGAATTCACAAGAATGAAATCTGAATTAACTTATAAAGAAGATTCAATCGATTTGAAATCTAAAAAATTAGATGCTGAAATTTCAGCACTTTCAACAGAATACGACACAGTCAAAAACTTGATATCAAAGAGTATTGAAAAAACATTCACAATGTTTTCAAGCTAGTAAAATATAAATAGCAAAGTTTCTTATGGCGGATTTTATAAAATCCGCCATTTTATTTATTTCATGAACTAAAAAGTTGTTGGATTTTCTATCAATTTCATGTGAATTTGCTTCTTAACTTTCAATATTATATATTTTGTACTGCCAAAATATCCGGCAAACATTATTGATGATGCGCAAATCCAAGCAATTGGACCGGCATAAAACATT